>CANIXE010000013.1 GCA_947470885.1 Planctomycetota bacterium | reverse complement strand
CAGCGGGGAATCTGCAAATGGCCAACTCAACTGCGTTATTGAGGCTTAACCGAGAAACACCGGTGAAAAACAATGGCGCCTCGTGGGGCGGCCCCGCTCTACCGGCCGTTGGAGCAATTCCCCGGCCAACCCGGGCCATGGCCCGGGTTGGCATGTCGAGGATCCGGGGCATTGATTCGATCCCCAAAACGTCTTCCTGGTCTCGGTCGAAATGATCGCCTTCGATACACCCGCCACCAGGGCGACCGGCGACCTCACGGATCTTCGGCGGGCGTGCCTCCGGTCGCCGAACAGCGGATGGCGGATTTTCCCGGGACGGCAATGGCATGGCTGAACACCCTAGCAAGGCCGAACTTCCCCAACTCATCGCAGGCTGAAAGCCCGCCTTCCGCGCCGCTGTTCTTGGCCCTCCGCTTGACCTGAGTTGCCCCGGGAAAAGAACTGGACCGTTCGCAAGGACCGCCGGTAAGGGGAAACACCATGACTATGCCTCCATCCCAGGCCACTGATCCGACCGCCCCCCAGCGGTCGATCCTGGTGGTGGATGACAATGCGGTGAACACCCTCATCGCCAGCGCGATGATCAAATCCCTCGGCCATACCGCCACCGCGGTTCATGACGGGGAATCCGCGGTGAAGGCGGTGATCCGGGAACGCTGGTCCCTGGTCCTGATGGACCTGTCCATGCCGGGCATGGACGGCCTGACCGCCACCGAACGGATCCGCTCCTGGGAGCAGCACAGCGGCCTGGGCCAGCGGGTGCCGATCATTGCCCTCACCGCCCACACCTCCCCCAACATCCGCTCGGTGTGCATGGGCTGCGGCATGGACTACTATCTGGCCAAGCCCCTCCTGGAGACCGACCTGATCCAGGTGATCACCGTGTTTGGCGAAGGCCGAGCCCGGACCGGGGAATTCGCCGTGGGCTGCCTCGTGGACGTTGCCACCTTGCGTACCCTCGCTGGCCTGCCCCCGGGCATCGCCCAGGATCTCGCCCGTCGATTTGCCCGGGATGCCCGGATCGGTTTGGCCAACCTGGGGGATGCCTTGGCTGGCGTCCCCGACCTGGATGTGATGGACAGCGGTATTTTCCTCCGGGGCGCCCTGGCCCAAGTCGGCGCAGCCCAGGCCCTGGAGGCCCTGGATCGGATCCTGGGCCTGGTGGCCATCGGCCATGAACAGAAGGGCCGGGATCTGTTGGAACCCCTTGGCCTCCTCATTGAGGACACCATCGCCCGGGTGTCCTCCCAGATCGGCGCCACCGCCGGCTGAATCGGATCAACCCAGGTCGATCAGCACCTTCCCCGAACGCCCACCTTCCCGGGCCCTAGCCACCCCTGCGGCGATATCCGCCAGGGGAAAGACCCGATCCACCGGTAGCGCCAGAATGCCCCGGCGCACCAGCCGGGCCAGATCTTCCAGCATCCGCGCCTGGACCTCCACCCCCACCCGGGAGCGCCAACGGCTGATCCAGAATCCCGCCATCCGCAGCTCATTGAAGATCAGCGGCCCGTTGCCCACCGTGAACGGTTGACGGGACATCGCACCGATGGTCACCAACCAACCCCGGGAAGCGAGGACCTTGGCCAACGTGGCCGAGCCATCGCCCCCCACTTGATTCAAGGCCAGCTTTGGGGCCGCCCCGGCGAACGCCGCCTTCAACTGTTTGCCCGCATCCCGACCTTCCACCACCACCGCATCCGCCCCCCGGGCCAGGATCCCGTCGACGGCTTCCGCCCGACGCACCACCCCGGCAAAGCGCAGCCCACGATCCTTGGCCAGGGCCAGCAGCGCCAGGGCCACCCCGGAGGTCGCGCCATTGGCCACCACCCAGTCCCCCGGCACCAAGGGTCCAAACTCTTCCAAAATTCCCCAGGCCGTGGCGGGATTCACCGCCAGCATTGCCGCCTGGTCCACGGGCAGCCCGGCGGGCAATTTCTCGCACGCCGCCACCGGCACGGTCAGCCAGGCGCACCACGACCCCGCCCGCACCGGCCGCACCACATCACCAACCACCAATCCGCCGCCGCCTCCATCCCCACCAACGGCCACCACCTCGCCCACCCCCTCATTACCCACGGTGGCAGGCAGGGTCGGCAGGATGCCATAGGTACCTTCGATGACATTGATGTCCGCCGGATTGATGGGCGCCCGGCGCATCCGCACCAGCACCTCCCCCGGCCCAGGAGCCACCACCGGGATCTCCTCCACCCGCAGCACCGCCGCAGGATCGCCATGGGCATGGATGCGGGCAGCCAGGGTCGTCGCGGGGATGTTCATGGCGGAAGATGCTGTTGACGAACGTTCGAGGGCCAGGGGGGAATTTTGAATGCTCGAATGCTCGAATGCTCGAAATCGCCAACTCACGTACTTGCCCGAAAAAACCACCCCAATCTCCAAGGGACAGGGCGAAGCCACCCGTTTCCAAAGTTGTCCCATCCTTGCGCGGCGCAGGCCGCGCCGCCGGGGTCCCGGGGGAGGCTCCCCCGGGGCGGGGCGTAGCGGGGTGGCAACCCCGCGAACAGCGGAGGCCGGGGCGCAGCGAAGCGAGCACCGCGCCGACAGGCCCGGCGGGCGCCGCAGGCGACCGTAAGCCCCCAACGGGGGCGTGCGGATCACCCAGGGGCGAAGCCACATTGAACGCCGAAGGCGTTCAATGTCCGCCGGAACGGCGGCCTGGGGGAGACGCCCGGGCCGGAGTCAGTGGCGAAAGTGGCGCGTTCCGGTGAGAACCATGGCAATGTTGTGTTTGTTTGCCGCCGCAATCACCGCCTCATCCCCCTTGCTGCCTCCAGGCTGGATGATCGCCGTCACCCCCGCGGCGATCAGCGTCTCGACGCCATCCGGGAACGGGAAGAACGCATCGCTGGCCGCCACCGAGCCCTTAGCCCGGTCCTTGGCCAAGCTGGTGGCGATCCAGGTGGAATTCACCCGGGACATCTGGCCGGCGCCGGCGCCCACCAATTCGTGGTCCTTCACCAAACAGATCGCATTCGACTTGAGGTGCTTGCACACCAGCCAGGCGAATTCCAGGTTGGCCAGCTCGGCGGCGGTGGGCGCCCGTGTGCTGACCGTCTTGAGGTTCGCCGGATCCCAGCCCAGGGTGTCGTAATCCTGAACCAGCAGGCCGCCCAGGACGTTCTTGGCGTACTTGGCCCCAGCGGGGATCGCAGAGGCCTGGCCTACGGCGATCAACCGGACGTTGGTTTTCCACTTGGGCTTGGTGGTGAGGATGGTCAGGGCCTCGGGGCTGAACTCCGGAGCGATGACCACCTCGACGAATTGCCGGGGCACCATCGCCTCGGCGGTGGCCGCATCCACGGTGCGGTTGAAGGCGATGATCCCACCGAACGCGGCCTGGGGATCACCGTCATAGGCGCGGACGAAGGCCTGGTCGAGGGTCACCCCGGTGGCGCAGCCGCAGGGATTGGTGTGCTTGATGATAGCGCAGGCCGGGCCGGCGAATTCGTTGACCAAACACCAGGCCGCGTCGGCATCCATCAGATTGTTGTAGGACAGTTCCTTGCCGTTGAGCTGGCGGAGCTTCGTGACCCCCGCGACTCCGGGCAGGCGGCAATCGTACAAGGCCGCCAACTGGTGAGGATTCTCGCCATAGCGCAGCTCTTGCACCTTCTTGAGAGGAATGGCGTATTCCGTGGGAAACGATTCCTCGGCGGGGGAGCCGGCGATCCGCCCCAGTTCATCGGCGATTAAGGCGTCGTAGCGGCCCGTGGTACGGAACACCGTCCGGGCGCAACGCTGGCGGAAGGCCAGGGTGGTGTCGCCGGCGTTGGTGGACATCTCGGCCAAGCAGCGGGAGTAGTCCGCGGGCTCGACGATGACCGTGACGAAGGCGTGGTTCTTCGCCGCACTGCGCAACATCGACGGACCACCAATGTCGATTTTTTCGATTTTATCGGCCGTGGTACTCCCGGGCTTGTCGGCGGTCGCCTCAAATGGGTAGAGATTCACCACGACTAGGTCGATCATCCCAATGCCGTTGGCCTGGGCTGCGGCGACATGGTGGGCGTCATCCCGAACGCACAGCAGCCCGCCGTGGATCTTCGGGTGGAGGGTCTTCACCCGGCCGTCCATCATTTCCGGGAAGCCGGTGTAGTCCGCGACCTCGATCACCGGAATGCCCGCATCCTTCAATGCCTTCCAGGTGCCCCCGGTGGACAGCAGCTCGACCCCACGGGCGCTGAGCTCCCGGGCGAACTCGACGATTCCAGACTTGTCGAAGACAGACAGCAGGGCGCGGCGGATGGGCATGGGTTCCTCCCCGGGAAAGCGGGGCGGGCATGGTGCCAGCGGTCCCGTCCCGGCAAGTTGCATACAAGAAAGTCCGCTCGTCCGGTCGTCCACAGAAAACGGGACGTGGCGATTGAGCGGACGATTGCCGGCGGTGAAGTGCCCCCATGGACCTGTCCTCTCTCATGCTTCCCGCCGTGCCCCTGGTGGACACCCACTGCCATCTCACCAACGGTCGGTTCGACACCGACCGGGAAGCGGTGATCGCTGGCCTGAACGAGCGCGGTGTGTGTCGGGCCATCACCATCGGCACCGGGATTGCCGACGGCGAAAAAGTGCGGGCCTTAGTGACGGCCCATCCCGACCGGCTGGCGGGCACCGTGGGCCTAGATCCGTTCTCATGCCACGAGGCCGGACCTGATTTCGCCGCCCACCTGACGGCGCTGGAACGCCTGGTGGAAAGCCGTGCGTTCTGCGCGGTGGGGGAAATCGGCCTGGAGCACCATCACCAGGTGAATCCCCACGACCTCCAGCGGGACCAGTTCGCCGCCCAACTGGATCTGGCGATCCGCCACGATCTGCCAGTGGTGATCCACGTCCGGGAGGCCCATCCCGACTGCCTGGAGGTCCTGAGGGCCCATCCCCAGGCCCGGGGAGTGATCCACAGCTTCGACGGCGACGCCACGGAAGTCCGGGCCTACCTGGACCTGGGCTGGCACATTTCGCTGAACGGGATGTTGGGCTACAAGGGCAACGATTACCTGCGGGAGGCTGCAAAAACAGTGCCGTCCGACCGCCTACTGGTGGAGACCGACGCGCCCTACCTGCCGCCGATGCCGTTCCGTGGCCGGCGCAACGAGCCGGCCCTGGTGGCGGCCACCGCCGGCCTACTGGCCGATCTCCGGGGCGAACGCCTGGATGACCTGGCGGCCTGGACCACCGCCAACGCCTGCCGGCTGTTCAGGCTGCCCCTGCCCTGGTGATGGCTGAATTCACTGACTTCCCCGCCCGCCTCGGCGATGACGCTAGGACCATGCGCCTGCGTACTGGTCTACTGCTGATCCCCCTGCTTTTTCCGGTGATTTCCCTGGCCGCCGCCGAAAAAACGAAGGCTGCGGTTTTTGCAAATGCCGCCCCAGCGCCCATCCCGCTGTTCTTCCACGGCGGCGTCCTGGCCTGCCGGGGCAGCATCGATGGCGTTCGTGGAGTGCTGCTGGTGGATTCCGGATCGAACACCACCTGCCTGTTCGCCCGCCAGCTGGCGAAACGCAAATACGGATTCATCCCGGTGCAAATGCGCACCGAGACGGCGAATGGGGAGCGACGGATCGACCGAGTGGTGAAGACGGCAAAATTCCAGGTCGGCGGCCTGACCTATCGGGCGAAAAATCTCGTCGTGCTGCCGGATACCCGCAGTGCCGAGATCATCGGGCTGCTGGGCTGCGATTTCCTGACCATGCGGCGCATGAATCTGGATCTGGAGAAGATGCGATTGGTGCCCCGGGGATCGGATCGGTAGGGATCCCGGCAGGGAAGGGCCATTCCGGCGGCGGGATGTTTTGCCGCCGCCGGAATGATCTTAAACAGGCTTACTTGGCCTTGGGGGCGGCCTTAACGGCCTTCTTGGCGACAGCCTTGGCGGCGGGCTTGGCCACAACCTTGGAGGCCTTGGCGACGAGCTTGGCCAGGCCGGCTTCGGCCTTCTTGAACTGGGCGGCGGCCTTGACGGCTGCCTTCTCGCTCTTGGCGAGGACCTTGGCGGCGTCCTTGACGGCCTTCTCGGCAGCTTTGATCGGGTTCTTGGCGATGGCCATGTTGGCTCCTGGGTTTTGGCAGCTGTGCTGCGGTGATCGGTCATCTTGTATCTTGCCCGTCGCATTACGCAATTCCTCTTTATCGATTTCCCCGCGTGTTTTCCCGTGCGCAGGCTACAGGGAGACGCTGACGAGCGTTGCTGCACCACATCTTCGATGACTGCCTCGTTCATGATCCGTTAATTTATCCCTGTTTTTTCAGGCGATTGCCTTCACCTCGAAGCGGGACATGGTGCCGCCCATGAATCCTCAACCGAATCCGTACAGCAGCACCGCCTCCGCCTCGTTGTGGACTGGCGTCGCTGCGATCATCGCCCCCCAGCAGGTCGTGAACCTGGTCAGCCATGAGTTCGACCAGTCCGTTGAACTGCATTTCCACCGGGAAACACCCACCTCCTGGCTGCCCGGCGAAGCGCAGCTCCAGGCCATCGCCGCCCTCGGCTTCGCCACCGTCTACTGCAACTTCGCCGACGATACGGAATTTATCGGCGGCTGGCGCAGCCGTTCCGCCGATGGGAAGCGCCAACCAGGACCGGGAACCTGGGTGATGAGCCCGCGCCGGGAAAAGGTGGGCACGCCCCGCTACCAGGGCGCCAGCGATGAGCGTCGTCTGGTACTGACCGGCTCCGAGGTCGAGCTGTTCAACGAGTTCCTCGCCTGGAAAGCCGCGCGCGGAATTTGATTTCCGCCGTCCGTTCGTCCGGGTGACCGGACGAACGGACCCGGTCATTGCCCACTCTGACGCGATGAGACGGTAGACCCATGGCCCTCGTGACCGATCTGTTCGCCGACCATTCCCGGATCTGGCAGGACAACCACTACGTTTACCCAGTGATTTCCAGGCGTTCCCGGGGGCTATCCCTGGGCATCAACCTGAATCCCGACACCGCCTGCAACTTCGACTGCGTCTATTGCTGCGTCGACCGGGCTACCCCACCCCGGACCAAAAGCGTGGATCTGGATCGGCTGCGCCGGGAACTGGAGGCGATCCTCAAACCCACGGCGAATGGTGACCTGTTCCGTGCCCCGCCCTTCGACCGCACCCCGGAACCATTACGCCGGCTGAATGACATCGCCTTCAGTGGCGATGGCGAACCCACCACCTACCCGCGCTTCGCCGAGGCCTGTCGCCTGGTGACGGAACTGCGGACCTGGCACGGGCTAGATTGCAAGATCGTGGTCATCACCAATGCCACGGTCCTCGCCCGGCCCGGGGTAGAGGAAGGCTTGGCCCATCTGGACGCCCACGGCGGTGAGGTCTGGGCCAAACTGGATGCAGGGACCCAGGCCTGGTACGCAGCGGTGGATCGCTCCGACGTGCCCCTGGATCGGGTCCTGGCCAACATCCTCGCCTGCGGCCGGAAACGGGCACTGTGCATCCAGGCCCTATTCTGCCGGCTCCATGGCGAAGCGCCCCCCGCCGCCGAATTGGATGCCTGGGCCGATCGCCTGCGGGACCTGCGGGATGGCGGTTGCCAGATCCGCCAGGTCCAGGTCTACACCACCGCCCGGGCCACCGCGGAATCCTGGGTCACAGCTTTAAATACAGCAGAGTTGGAAGCCATCGCCCAAAGAGCCAGGGACCTGGGGCTGGAGGCGGAGAGTTACCCGGGGCAGTCTTGAAATGATGAATGCTCGAATGCTCGAATGCTCGAATGTTTGAGCCGCGGGTCTGACGGGAAAGCGCGGATGAACGCCTAGGGGTGCTCAGGCCCCAAGGCTAGAACAGCACGACGCTAGCATTCGACCATTCGACCATTCGAGCATTCGAGCATTCGAGCATTCGAGCATTCAAGCATTCCGAAGAGAGCATTCCCCTAGGCCCTCAGCTTGACCCCCAGGCGCTTTTCCACGGCCTGGGTGATCCGGGTCTGGGCGCCGACGAGATCCTTCTCCTCCAGCGTCCGGTCGTCCGCCTGGAGGGTGACCGCGACACTGACGGCCTTTTCCCCGGCCTGATATGGCGCGCCGCGGTAAATGGTCAGCAGACGCACGTCCTTCGCCAGGTCCCCGCCCCCACGCTGGGCGGCGGCGGCGAGATCGCCCCAGGCCAGGGTCTCGGGGCAGATCCAGGTGAATTCCCGATCGACCCCGGGGAAACGGCTGGGGGCGGCGTGGAGCACCGGCTTGGCCGGACCCAGCTGGGCGAGGACGATCTCCAAGTCGATGCAGAACCAGCCCAGGCGGTCCTCCAGCCCAGCCTGGCGACGGAGGGCCTTGGGGATCTCGCCGGCGATGCCCGCCCGCTTGCCGTTGGCCCACAAGTCCAAGGCCCGGCCCGGGGCGAGTTCCGGGTGGGGCTCGCTGCGAACGCTGGACGTGGCGGTCCAGCCCAGGCCGGTCAACAGGGCCAGGGCCGCGTCCCGAGCGGCGTAAACCGGAGTCTCCCCGGCGCTCACCGCCCCGGCGACCACCACGGTCTCATCGGGGAAATCCCCCCGGCCGACTCCCACGCCATAGCGCTTGCCAACTTCGTAGATCTCCACCGTATCGAGGTGCCGGCGGTTACGGGCGACGGCTTCCGCCAGGGTCGGCAGCAGGCTACCGCGCAGCACGGTCTGCTCCTGGGACAACGGATTCGCCAGGCGCACCGGAGCAGGCCAGCCCAGGGCGATGGCCCAGGCATCGTGGGTGAAGGCGTAGGTGGCCACTTCATCCCAGCCATGGGCGGACAGGACCCGGCGGGCCCGGTGTTCCGCATCCCGCAGAGCGTGGCGGACCGGGGCCGCGGCGGGTAGCCGGGGTACGGCGGGAACGATCTGATGAAAGCCGGTGTGGCGGCCGATTTCTTCCACCAGATCCGCAGGAACGCTGGCATCCTTGCGCCGCCACCAGGGCACCCGCCAGCCCCCCGGAGTCCCGGCGAAACCCAGGGTGGCGAGGATCGCCCCCTGGCGCTCCGGGGCGACCTCCAGGCCAGTGAGCTTGGCCACCAGGCCAGGATCCAGGGGGATCAGGCGTTCGGGCAGGGCCAAGGCCCCGGCGTGGAAGCGGCGGACCACCCGGCTGCCCGGGCAGAGTTCCGCCAGCAGGGCCACCGCCCGGTGGATCGCCGCCGGCAGCAGTTCCGGAGGCAGGCCCTTTTCAAAGCGGGCCGAGGAATCCGTGGTGGTGCCCACCGCCTTGCGAGTCCGACGGATCCGCTCCGGGGCGAAGCACGCCGCTTCCAGCAAGATAGAGGTGGTGCTGCTACCCACGGCGCTGGCGGCCCCGCCCATGATCCCTGCCAGGGCCAGGGGCCGGCGAGCGTCAGCGATCAGCAGATCGCCCGCCCGCAGGGTGTGGGATTTGCCGTCCAAGGTGGCCAGGACTTCCCCTTCTACAGCGGCCCGAGCGCACAGGCCGGGACCGATTTCCCGCAGGTCGAAGGCGTGCATCGGCTGGCCGAGTTCATGACAGACGTAGTTGGTAACGTCCACCAGACGACCCAGGCTGCGCACGCCCACGGCGGCCAGGCGGTCCACCAGCCAGGCCGGGCTGGGGCCGTCGCTGACGCCTTCCACCACCGCGCCCGCATAAGCCAGGCAACCGGGATCCTGCAGGGCCACACCTGCGCCGGGTTCCAGGTCGGTCCAGGTGATGGCAGGCTCCGCCGGGGCCGGCAGATCCAACAGCACGGCGACTTCCCGGGCCCAGCCCAGCTGACCCCACAGGTCCGGACGATGGGTCAGGGCGTGGTTTTCCACCACCATCACGGTGTCGCCAATGCCCAGGGCCTGGGCCAGGGGCGTGCCGGCCTTCAACCCGTCATCGAGGACCAGGATGCCGTCGTGGCCCCCGGGGAGACCCAGTTCGTCGGTGGCGCAGATCATCCCGTGGCTGGGCTCACCCCGGAGCTTGCCTGCCTTGATGGTGATGGTCGTGGGCTGGCCATCCTTGCCGGGCATGGTCAAGGAGGTGCCGATGGTGGCGACAGCGACGGTCTGGCCGGCGGCGACATTGGGGGCGCCGCAAACGATGGGCAGGGCTTCCGCACCGCCCACATCCACCGTAGTCAGGCGCAGGCGGTCAGCATTGGGATGCTGGGCGCAGGTCAGGACCTTACCCACCACCACCCCGGCCAGGTTGGGGCCGACGTGTTCCAGGTCGCTTTCGATCTCGACCACCCGGGTCGAGAGCCGGGCCTGGAGTTCCCCGACGGACACCGGCAGGGGACGGGCAAGCAGGGCGGAGATCCACGAAAGGCTGACGCGCATATGGGGCGGGATTAAAGCGCACGAGCCGGGGGGGCAATCACCGACGAAGCAGCCCCGTCCGGTCGTCCGGTCGTCCGGTCGTCCGGACCTGAATCTGCTAGGACTGCCGCAAGCTTGCCCATGGATATCTCTCCCTCGCTGTGAATCATGCCGACGGATCAACCACCATGGCCTCTCCAAAATCTCCCTTCAGCAGACCCACCGAAATCCTGAATCTCAATGAGATCAGTCCGTGCCGGATCGAAACCGCCGACGGTTTCGCCAATGCCCTGGAGGCCCTGGCTACCCTCCGCCTGAGCGCCACCCTGGTGAGCGGCAGCATCCCCGGGGGCGGCCGGATTTTTGTGGTGGATGGCGCAGTGCGGGCCGCCCAATGTCCGGGCATGGCGGGGATGCAGGCCCTGGTGAAATTGGCCCGCCACGGAGGCAGCTTTTTCCTGGAGCAGCCGGTCCACGAAATCCCGGATGAATTGGGACTTTTGCCCCCGGTGCTGGTGGCCCACATCCGGCATATCCTGGAGGGTGCTGCCCCAGCCCCGATCCAACGGGCCATGGACCCGGTCGGCGCGCCCATCCCCAATGTGGATGATAGTCCGGAATCCCTCCTCGATTCTGCCAAGCTAGTGGTTCGCAGCCGCCGGGATTCAGAAGATGGCCGGGCCGGCGGAGATGACCAATTCCCTGACGATTTCCTCAGCGAATTGGTGCCCAATGAATTCCGCGGTGAAGGGGGCGACACGGGCGGATCGGCCGATCCCAACTCCTGGGTCGATCCCAGCATCGGCTATATGCTGGGCAAATGCTACCTGTCGGCGGAGATCGGCCGGGGCGCCACGGCCATCGTCTACCGGGCAATGCACCTGTCCCTGAAAGTGGACGTGGCGGTGAAGATCTTCCTGCCCGGACCTGAAGGCTTCAACCTGAACCACCGGGAGGCCCACATCCTCGCCCGGCTCAACCATCCCAACGTGCTTCGGGTCCTGGACTGCAGCGAGGATCCTCCCTATCCCCACTTGGTGATGGAATACGTCGATGGCAGCACCCTCCAGGACCTGATCGGAAAAACTGGACGGCTCCAGCCGACCATGGCCCTCAATTTTCTCCGGATGGCCCTGGCGGGCCTGTCCCACGCCCAAGAACAAGGCGTGACCCATTGTGACATCAAGCCGGGGAACTTCCTGATTTCCCGGAACAATGACTTAAAGGTGGCCGATCTGGGCATCGCCCAGATGCAGGTTGAAGAACATGCCATCACCGCCACCAGTGCCGCCGAGGCGGCCCGGGCGGTGGTGGGCACGCCGGCCTATATCGCCCCAGAGGTGGTGGAAAACGGCCTGCTGGCGGCGGACTGGCGCAGCGACCTGTATTCCTTGGGCGCCACCTTTTACCACGCCCTTACCGGCCGGCCGCCATTCTTGGGGAGCGATCCCATCGAATTGATGGTGAAGCAGGTCAAGGAACTGCCCCCCTCCCCCCGGGAGTTCGCCCCGGATCTCACCCCGGACCTGGAAGCCTTGATCCTGCAAATGCTGGACAAGGACCCCACCCGCCGGGGCGAAAGCTACGAGGCGATCATGGACGAAGTTGAACGCATCCTGGAACAACCCACGGGGCTGAATTACACGGTCAATCCCCAAGGAAACCCGATTTATTTGACCATCAACCAGGCCTGGCGCACGATGCGCCGGACCTTGGACCGGGTCCTTGGGGGCTGACCGGCTGCGGTCACTTCTTTTTCGGCGCCTTCCCGGCCCACAAGTCCGAACTGCCCAGGTCCACCAGGCCGGCAGACTTGGCCTGGAGGAATAACTGGGTGCGGTAGCCGATGGCCCAGGTCAGGGTGTTTTCAAACAGGGCCTGGGCCAACGGGACGCTGCCCTTGCCCCACACCGGCTTCACAGCCTTGGTGATGAACGCTTTGTCGCTAATGGGCTTAAGTAGCTTAGCAACAGTGGCATCCTGCTTTTTCAGGGCCTTGACGAAACCCGCCAGATCGACGCCCTTGGCTTTCTCCGCCGTGGCATCCCAATGGTCCCACGAACCGGTCAGAAAATAGGTGGTGCTGGCCTGGGCGTTGATCGTCAGGTACTGCAGCAACTCCCCGATCGAGCGCTGGGTCGGGGTCAGCCGGTGGTCCAGGTGCTTGGCCTCCAGACGGCTGGCCAGGTGGGTGAGGATCTTGGTTTCGCGCTTGAGGGCGGCGAGGAATTCAGCTTTGCTGAGCATGGTGATCTCCGGCCCACGGCTTGACGTCCTGACGCCCGGGGGCAACCAGAACTTCCCTGCTGGAGATGCACAATCCGGTCCAGACCGCGAATTAAACACTTGGCAGGTTCACAGAACCACCGTAAAAAAATTACCATGAGCCCTGGCCTGATTTCCGCACAATCACCGGCCTGATCCAGCCCGAGCTGCGCATGCAATCCGAATCAACCCTCATTCTTGATCCCGTCCAGCAACGGGACCCGACCACCGGCGACTTGGTGAATGGCTATCTCCTGGGGGAACTCCTGGGCCGGGGCGCCCAGGGCGCGGTCTACCGGGCGACCAAGGGTTCGAACCCCAAGATCTATGCTATCAAGATCGTCTCCCTCCAGGGGCAGTCCGAATCGTTCATCGACCGGGTGATCCGGGAATGCTCGATCACCACCCGCCTGCGCCATCCCGGGATCATGGCGGTCCATGAAGCGGATTACTGGGGCACTTGTCTCTATATCGTCATGGACCTGGCGGTCGGCCGGCCCGGGGATGGCATGCAGGATGGATCCCTGGGGTGGCAGCTGTCCTGTGAGATCGCCCAGCGGGTGGCCCGGGCACTCCACAGCGCCTTTACCTCGTGCCGGATCATCCATCGGGACATCAAACCCGCGAACATCATCATCGACCTGGACCGCGGAGTCCTCCGGGCGGTGAAAGTGGTGGATTTCGGATTGGGGCGGACGGCGGATGAGACCGGTAGCGACCTGACGATGACCGGGATGATTCTGGGAACACCGTTTTTCATGTCCCCGGAACAGGCCCAAGGGGAGCGCAACCTGGGCTTCCAGACCGACCTGTACGCCCTGGGCGCCACCTTGTTTCAGTTCATCGCCGGCCGGCCGCCGTTCCCCGATGGCTCCCCGGTGGAAATTCTGATGAACCACTGCCGGAAGGAGCCCCCCAGGCTGGAACAGATCCGCCCCGACTGTCCCCCGGAGGTGGCCGCGGTGGTCCGCCGCTGCCTGGCCAAGCGACCCGAGCTGCGCTACCCCAGTTACCCCGCCTTCATCAGCGACCTGGATGGGGCGATGGGCAAGTCCCCGTTCGAAGCCTCCGGCTTTGATGTGGAAACCCCGACCAATCAGACCCCGACGTCACGCCGCTACACCCACCAGGTCCTGGCCCTACCCCCGGCGGATTCCGCCGTAAGCGCCCCCAAGTCCACCCCGGTGAACGAACGTTCATCCGCCTCAGAAGCCCTAGGGGATCTTTTTCGCTCAAAATTGAATGAAACGTCCCGGATCTACCACCGGAAGACCGGCGGCGAAACCACCACGCCCACGGAGGGCGGGTCCGCCAACACTGCCCCCACTACTTCGACCCGCTTCATCGTTCCCAAGGGTCCTGGCCCCGCCGACAAGCCCCCCCTTGGGGAGGAATTCCTGACAGACCACCTGCCTCCGGTGGTGGCGGAGGAACCAGAACCCGAACGGGAGGAAGCCCCCAAACGGGAACCCTCCCTGCCCGCCGGTCTGGTGATCGATGTCCATTTTGCCATCACCGGCCCGATTGGTGCCGGGGCCATGGGCGAGGTCTACGCCGTCGAAGACACCATGACCAAACGGGCTTTGGCCCTGAAAATCCTCCTACCCGAGGACATGTTCAAGCCGGGGATCGTCCTCCGATTCCAGTCCGAGGCGAGCGCCTTGGCCACAGTCGACCATCCGGCCTTCCCCTTTTTCGCCGGCAAAGGCTCCATCAATGGCCGGGACTACCTGATGATGGAGCGGGTCGCCGGCACCGACCTGAAATCCTGGCTGAAGACCCAGGGCGGGCACACCACCGAGGCCAAAGCCCTGCACATCGTCCTTCAACTGGTCCAGGCGATGAAACGGGCCTATTCCATCTGCGGAATGGTCCACCGGGATATCAAGCCCGCCAACTTGATGATCACCGATGCCGAAGCTCTTACCCTGCGGATCATCGACTTCGGCGTCTCCACCTACATCAATTACGGTGACTTCGAGGACTTCTCCAACCGGGAATACCGCTACATCGACGACGATAGTCTGGGCAAGTCCGTGGGCACGCCGGCCTACATGAGCCCCGAACAATGCATTGGCGCTCCACCCTCGCCAACCATGGACATCTACGCCATCGGTTGCACCTTCTACCAGCTCATCACTGGCCGGACACCGTTCAAAGCCCGGAATTCCGGGCATATGATGATGAAGCACCTCCACGATCCGCCACCCTTGTTCGACAATGCCCTGCAAGTCACCTCCGGATCCGCCTATCTGCTGGCCCGGTGTCTCGCCAAGAAGTCCGAAGAGCGATTCCGCAACTACAAGCAGTTGGAAGACGCCATCAAAGCGGCGATCTACAGCATGACCACTAAGATCAAACGCCGGGAGCCCTCGGACCAATATAGATCTATGTAAATCCACGTCCGGTCGATTTTCACGTCCGGTCATGGCAACCGTGTCCGTTGGCCTATCGTCCCGCCCATGCCCGCCGTCCCCGCCGCCGAACTCATCGCCGCCGTCGCCGTCGCCGGGCTCCTCGGCTGCTTCCTCGGCTCGTTCCTCAACGTCTGCATCCACCGGTTGCCCCGGAACGAAAGCGTGGTCCATCCCCCCAGCCGGTGCTACGCCTGCGGCACCCGGGTGGCGTGGTACGACAACCTGCCGGTGATCGCCTCCCTGCTGCTGCGGGGCCGTTGCCGGTGGTGCGGCAGCCCCTTCAGT
>CANIXE010000012.1 GCA_947470885.1 Planctomycetota bacterium | reverse complement strand
GTGGCCCCCGCTGCGCCAGTGGCACCCGTAGGACCCTGGATGCCCTGAGCTCCATCGAGTCCATTGGCCCCATTGGCACCCGTAGGACCCTGGATGCCCTGAATGCCATTGGCGCCGGTGGCACCCGTAGGACCCTGGATGCCCTGAGCTCCATCGAGTCCAGTGGCCCCCGTAGCGCCAGTGGCCCCCGTAGGACCCTGGATGCCATGAGCTCCATCGAGTCCATTGGCTCCAGTGGCACCCGTAGGACCCTGGATGCCCTGAACCCCATCGATTCCATTGGCACCCGTGGGACCTTGGATGCCCTGAGCCCCATCTGGTCCTGTGGCGCCTGTTGCCCCCACGGGACCCAACAGCGAGGCGATGGGCGACACGCTCCACGTGGTGCCATCTGAGCGGTAAACATGTCCGGTGGTGGTGTCGAGGAACAGATCGCCGTTGGCGCCCGTCAGACTCGCCAGATTCGCCGTGGTTCCGGTCAGCCAGGTGGCGCCGGCGACTCCGGGAAGGCCTTGGGCTCCGGTGGGTCCTTGGGGGCCGGTGGACCCTTGGGGGCCAGAGGTGGCAGGTACCCACTTCAGGCCCGAGCCGTCGTAGGACAACACTTGGCCCAGGTTGGGGGATGCGGCGGTGGCCAATTGGGCCACACCGATGGCCTTATCCTGGACCGTGGCCGCGCGCAGGGCGTAGGGGGTGGCGGCCAGGCGGATCGGTGGGGTCAATTCAGTGAATGTGCCCGTGCCATCATCAAACCAAACGCGCAGGCGGACATCCGCGTCTGCGAAGGCCGCAGCGGGGATGGGGGGCATGCCTGCATCACCGAGGAGGACATTGAACAACCCGTTGACCACCGGCAGGCTGACGGCGCTGGTCGGTTCGATTCCGGCCAGTCCGCTACCATCGTTGGTCCAATAGGTGGCAGCTCCAGAGCCCGATTGGAGCGCGAACTTGAATCTGCTGGTGCCGGTGACGTTCTGGCCATCCACCTGGACTCGACCCTGGTAGGGAACGATCCCCGGGACGTCGGCGGCCAGGAGTCCGGGCAGACCAAGGTAGGCGGCAAGTCCGATGGCGGCGATGCGGAGGAGCGTCGGAGAGGCGCAATGCATGGAGATTCCATCTGGATTGTCGTGGAACAAAATCTGGGAGCAAAATAGCGAGGCTCATCGGCTCGGCCAGCGACAAGTCTGGTTGATTGATGGGCGGTTTTTTTTTGCCCGCTCCTGGCGGGTTGCCTTCTGTCCACCCCCGTGGAAGCCTTGAACATGTCCACGACCATCTGTTTGAACATGATTGTGCGCAATGAGTCACGGATCATTCGTCGGTGCCTGGGGGCTCTACGGCCGTTCATCGACACCTGGGTGATCGTCGACACAGGCTCGGTGGACGGCACCCCGGACCTGGTGAAAGAGACGCTCAAGGATCTACCCGGCACCTTGTATCGCCATGAGTGGCAGGATTTTGCCCATAATCGGACGCGGGCCATCCGGCTCGCGGAAGGCACGGCGGATCTGATCTTGTTGTGCGATGCCGATCATTTGCCGGTGGTCCGGGATCCCCACTGGAAGGAGGGGCTCACCGCCGAGGCGTATCAGGTCTGGCAGGGTTCGGTGGTGGGGGCGGGGTACCGGAACCTCCGGGTGGTGTCAGGGCGGCTGGCCCCGGGCCGGCACTGGCGCTACTGGGGGGCCACCCACGAATACTTGGGCCTGGAGGATCCCCATCAGGTGGTGGAGGAGCGGATGCTGGACGGCATTGCCTTCCTGGATGTGGGGGACGGCGGTTCGAAAGCCACGAAACTGATCCGTGATGAGGCGTTGCTGCGGGCGGAATTGGCCCGTCTGGAAGCCCCCGGGGGCAGCGCTGGGGAACCCCCGGGGCTGTTGGCCCGGACCGTGTACTATTTGGCCCAAACCTTTCGGGATCAGGGTCGGATGGCCGAGAGTCTCGCCCTGTACCAGCGCCGGGCGGGGATGGGCTTCTGGGAAGAAGAAGCTTGGCATGCCCAGTACCAGGCGGCCCTGGTGGGGGAATTGCTGGGTTGGGATCGTCCGACGGTGATCGAGGCGCTGTTGCAGGTCCATCAGCGGCGGCCCCAGCGGAATGAGCCCTTGCTGCATTTGGCCCGGTTCTGTCGGCAACGGGGTGATCACGCCCTGGCCCATCTATTCGCCCGCCGGGCCCTGGCCATTCCCCCACCGCCGGACCTGCTGTTCCTGGAGATGGATGGTTATCACTGGCGGGCTCGGGATGAATTCGGTCTGGCAGCCAGTGCCATAGGGGATCAGCCAGCGGCGATCCAGGCGTTCAAGGAATTACTGGCAGGCTCCGTCGTGCCCGCCGACCAGCGGCCCAGGATCGCGGAAAACCTCGCTGGAGCTATCCGTCTCCAGGCGGTATCAGCCCCGAGGTAGCCCCAACCGGGTCCGGGCGAAGTTGGCGTTGTCGATGATCCGTTGGCGTTGGTTGTCCGGCAGGGCTGGATTGCCCAGCAGTTCCTCGCACACCGCCAGGCTGTCCTGGTGGCGGTCCAGCCAGTAGGCGGCGATGGCGTACTCATCCGCGGCCCGCCAGCGGTACAGGTCCTCCTCGACGAACAGGATGTCCGCCGGTCGGGGGGTCTTGCGGGCGGCGTCGGCGAACAGGAAGGACACCGCGTATTCCTGGCGCATCCGGTGGACCCGGGCGAGTTGGACCAGGGGCTCCGCCCTGGTCGGACGGTATTGGTAGGCCGCCAGATAGGCGTCGGTGACCTGGGCCTTGGGCCAGTTCAGAATCTCCCCCAGACGGGCGATCATGTACAGGGAATAGAACACTTCCTCGCCCCAGCCCCCCAGGGTCACCCGTCGGCGGTAGGCCGTGAGGGCTTTGTCCGGCTGGTTGGCGTCCCGATGGCTTTGGCCCAGGTAAAAGACATAGCGGGCGTTGTCCGGCTCGTCCTGCAGGGCTTTTTCGAACACCGCCGCATCCCGGGCGTACTTGTCCGGGGCGGCGCTCCGGGCACCGCACACCCGGGCCTGGATGTACGGGCCCTCCAGGCGACCCAGACTATGACCGGCCGGGCCGGTCAGCACTTCATGGAGGACCCCGACGTAGCGCCAGGGCACTCGGGCGGCCACCAGGGCGCAGCGGGCGTAGGCCAGGTCGTTCAGGCGCAGTTCGACATGGTAGGCATCGTGGGTCAGGGGCGGCAAGGCGAACCCCGCCGGGATCCGCAGCAGGTCATCAGCGTCGATGAACAGCAGGTAGTCCGGTTGGTCGCCGACGAAGGTTCGGGCCAATTCCAGGGCTTCAGTGCGGTTATGGCCGAAGTCCTTCCAGGGCCGTTCGTGGAGTTCCCCCGGCAGATCCCCCAGCAGTTCCCGGATCAGGGCCTGGGTGCCGTCGGTGCTGCCGGTGTCGACGATGACCCACGAGGTGATCCATGGACGGACCGAGGCGAAACAGTCCCGCAGGACCGGGGTCTCGTCCTTGACGATCATATTCAGGCAGATGCCGGTCATGGGCGAACCATGCCAAGGGTTCGATCCCTGTCATCTCTGCTTGAACGTCCGGTCGTCCGGTCGTTCGGTCGTCTACCCGTTCTAAGCGATTGATTTTCATCGAGATGACCCCACTTCCCAGGTGCCCTGCACGCGCTGAACGCAGGGACCTGCTCTAGCCTTGGACGACCGGACAGGGGCAATGGTGAATACGACCGGCCCGAACAGTGGCACCCGGGCAAAGTCCGGCATGCTGCTCGCCCCGAAGGACAATCCCATGAGCGAGCTGCCGGTCATCGAAGTGCGTGGTGCTGAAGAGCATAATCTCAAGAAGGTGGACCTGGACCTGCCGAAGAAGCAGCTGGTGGTGTTCACCGGGCCGTCGGGCAGCGGCAAGTCGTCCATGGCCTTCGATACGATCTACGCCGAGGGCCAGCGCCGGTACGTGGAAAGCCTGTCGGCCTACGCCCGCCAGTTCCTCGGTCAGTTGGAAAAACCCAAGTACGAGTCCATCCGCGGCCTGGCCCCCACCATCGCCATCGAGCAGAAATCCGCGTCGAAGAACCCCCGGTCCACCGTGGGGACCATCACCGAGGTGCTGGATTATCTGCGCGTGCTGTGGGCCCGGGCCGGCACCCAGCACTGCGACGGTTGCGGCCAGCCCGTGGGCCGGCGCAGCCCGGATGAAATCGTCGATGGCGTCTTGAAGCTGCCGGTGGGCAGCAAAATCCTGGTCCTGGCGCCCAAGATCGGCGACCGCAAGGGCGAGCACACCGACCTGTTGGAACGGGCCAAGAAGGCCGGTTTCGCCCGGGTCCGGGTGGATGGCAATGAATACCCCTTGGACCAGCCGGTGCCTTTAAACAAGAAGGTCAAACACCGGATAGAGCTGGTGGTAGACCGCCTGGTGGTGAAGGACGGGGTGAAGGGCCGCTTGGCGGACAGCGTGGAAACCGCCCTGCGGGAGGGCGAAGGCAAAATGCTGGTGGGCATCCTGGCGGACAAACCTGGGGACCCCAGCAAGGATCTATTTTTCAGCGAGCACTGCTATTGCCAGACCTGCGACAAGTCGTTCCCCGACCTGGAGCCCAACAGCTTCTCCTTCAACAGCCCGGTGGGGGCTTGTGCCGCGTGCAACGGCCTGGGCGCCCTCAGTGAGCCGGACCTGGGCAAGCTGATCGTGCCCACCCTGTCCATCAACGACGGGGCCATCGCCTGCTGGGGTGCCCTGGGGGATGACGAACGCACGGCCTGGCACGTGGAATACCGGCGGAACATCCTCGACAAGATCGGGGTGAACCTGGACAAGCCCTGGGCCAAGCTGTCGGAAAAGCACAAGAACCTGGTGTTGTTTGGCGTCGAAGAGCGGATCCAGGTGGACTGGTCCACCACCAACGGCCAGGGCACGTTCAACACCAAGTACGACGGGGTGATTCCCTGGCTGAAGCGGACGCTGGAGGAAACCGACAACGAAGGCCGCCGGGACAACCTGGGTCGCTACTTCACCGCCACCACCTGCGCCGCCTGCAAGGGCTTGCGCCTGCGCCCGGAATCTGCGGTGGTCCGTCTGGGGGGCAAGACCCTCCCGGAGGTCTGCCACCACACCATCGCCGATGCCCACACGTTCTTCCATGAAACCAAACTCAGTGGCGGCACCGCGAAAATCGCCGCTGGGGTATTGAAAGAAGTCCAGGCCCGCCTGCGCTTCCTGATCAATGTCGGTTTGGACTACCTGACCCTGGACCGGGCCGGCCCCACCTTGTCCGGCGGCGAGGCCCAGCGCATCCGCCTGGCATCCCAGATCGGCAGCGAACTCACCGGCGTGCTCTACGTCCTGGATGAACCGTCCATCGGCTTGCATCAACGGGACAACGAAAAGCTCATCGAAACCCTGCGTCATCTGCGGGACATCGGCAATAGCGTGCTGGTGGTGGAACACGACGAAGACACCATCCGGGCGGCGGATTATCTGGTGGATTTCGGCCCCGGGGCGGGCGAACGGGGCGGTCAGGTGGTGTACGCCGGGCCGGTGGCGGGGGTGCTGGACGCCCCGGACAGCATCACCGGGGAATACCTGTCGGGTCGGCGGGAGATCACCGTGCCGGCGAAACGGCGGCGGGGCACGGGCGGCGTGCTGTCGGTCACCGGCTGCCGGGCCAACAACCTGCGGAACATCGATTTCAAAATCCCCCTGGGGGCGTTCACCTGCATCACCGGCGTCAGCGGCGCGGGCAAGAGCAGTTTCCTGAACCACATCCTCTACCCTGCACTGCACAACCATTTCAACGGCACCGAAGAAACCGTTGGGGCCCACGACAAGCTCACGGGGTTGGAATACCTGGACAAGGTCATCGCCATTGACCAGCAACCAATCGGGCGGACGCCCCGATCGAATCCGGCGACCTACACCAAGCTGTGGGATCACATCCGGGCGGTGTTCGCGGAAACCAAGGAAGCCAAGCTGTACGGCTACGGCGCCGGCCGGTTCAGCTTCAATGTGAAGGGGGGCCGTTGCGAGGCCTGCGAAGGCGACGGCGTGAAAAAGGTGGAGATGCACTTCTTGGCGGACGTGTTCGTCCCCTGCGAGGTCTGCCATGGCCGGCGTTTCAATGAACAAACCCTGCGGGTGGCCTACCGCCAGAAGACCATCGCCGATGTCCTGGCGATGACCGTGGAGGAAGCCCTGCGGGTGTTCCACGCCCACCAGCCCATCGTCCGTATCTTGACCACGATGGTGGATGTGGGTCTGGATTACCTGCGCCTGGGCCAGGCCGCCACCACCCTGTCCGGGGGCGAAGCCCAGCGCATCAAGCTGTCCCGGGAACTGGCCAAGCGGGCCACCGGGCGAACCTTGTACATCCTCGACGAGCCCAGCACCGGCCTGCACTTCGAGGACGTGCGCAAGCTGTTGGACGTCCTGGAACGCCTGGTGGATCAGGGCAACAGCGTGGTGGTGATCGAACACAACCTGGACATCATCAAGACCGCCGACTGGATTCTCGACCTGGGACCGGAAGGCGGCGCCCGGGGCGGCCAGCTGGTGGCCGCCGGCACCCCGGAGCAGGTGGCCAAGGTGAGCGCCAGCCACACCGGCCGGTTCCTCCAGAAGTTGCTGTTTTGACGGAGTTTACCCCAAGAAGCCCGGGTTGCACTGGTGTATGAACCGGCCCGGGGGGTGGTGCCCGGGGGGCCATGGTCAGGGGCGGAACCGGTTCTAGGGTTGCCGCTTGCCAGGAGTTACGCATGGCCGACCTGATCGACGCGAAAGATGCCCAGCGCCTGCTGGGGTGTGATGAAGCCACCCTCAAGGGTCATATCGACCGTGGCGTGATCCACGGCGAGGTGTCCGGCGGCAAGCTCCGCGTCAGCAGGGAGGACGTGGTCAAACTCCACGACGCCAAAGGGGAGCAGCTCAAGCTCGACGACGAAGAGGACGGCACCATCGTCCTCACCGGCGACAGCGATAACCTGACCATTGATCTCGGTAGCGTGGAAAATGCCGAGCCGTTGTCCTTCCAGACCGACCACAAGTCCACTGGCAAGAGCAAAATCGATACCCAGACACTGTCCTTTGGTGATGAGTTGGAGGTCCTCAGCTTCGAGGATCCCAAGCCGACGGAAAAGGCGCCCAAGCCGTCCACCACCGACACCAAGCCCACCAGCCAGTTCACCGATCAGAATACGGCGGTCATGACCGCCGTGGACGATGCCATCGGCACCGGCCCGGTGAGCTACAATACCGGCTTGGATGCAGCACAGACGATGGTCGCTGGCAGCAACGAATCCAGCCGGCGCAGCGTCCGTTCCAACCGGGTGCGGATTGAGTCTGCACCGGTCAACCCCCTGTGGATCGGGGTAATGGCGTTGAATGCGGCGGTTCTCCTTCTCTTGGTCGCTCCCTATGCCGTGCTCAGCGTCTGGCCCAACGAGGGTCGGGATGCCGCGGGGAACACCCTCCGGGGCGTGGATGACGGTTTCTGGAGCGGTATGGCCTCCATGGCTGCCGGCTTCTCCATCGAACCAAACAAGGAACGCTTCCGGACGACCCACGGCGACAAGGAATGGACGGACATCAAGACCGTGGATTCCCAGGCGGATTGGCGGATCGCCAAATACCGCGGTGCTTTCCCCAAGGAAGGTGAACGGCTGAAGACCTTCATCATTGAAAAAGTCAGCGAGGACGGCAAGAAGGCCACCGCGGCGGGCAAGGAATACAGCATCATTGAAGTGAAAAGCGGTCAGGCCGGCGCCGAAATCACCGAAGAAAAGGTCGATTTAGGCTACGACGCCAAGTGACCCCGTCCTTCGGTGGCTGATCCCGTCCTGGCAACCATCACCTTCGGGTGGTGGTTGTTGTGTTTCCACCTATCCTGCATCCGTTGCCGTCCCAACCCCCGGCCTTGCCACGCATCACCGTTCTTTACCGTTCGCCCCAACCTTTCCCTGAGCGAGATCGCCATGTCCACCCGCCTGCTGACCGTCCTTCCCCTGGTTGCCGTGATCGCCCTCAGCGGCTGCACCCTCCGCAACGGCGGGCCGGCGAAGAAGCCGGCGGGCAACGAGCCCACTCCCGAGCTCCAAAGCCTGCGGGAAGCCAATGCTCGGCTCAACGACCAGCTCAATCGGGCCCGGAAGCAGCTGGAAGCCAGCAAGGCTGGTACCGTCGGCGACGAAACCAAGGCCATTACCGGTGGTCCCATCGAAGGCTTCGAGCCCACTGCCCGGGGAGGCCTGGCCCTGCCGGACGACTTCGCCTTCGCCAAGGGCAGCGCGACCCTCAATGACGATGGCGAAAAGGCCATTGCCCGTCTGGCTGCCCGCCTGAACGAAGGCGACAACGCCGGTCAGCAGATCATCGTCGAAGGCCACACCGACGCCTCCCCGGTCAGCCGGCCGGTGACCAAAGAGAAGTTCACGGACAACTGGGGCCTGTCGGGCGCTCGCGCCGCGTCGGTGGTCCGGGCCTTGGAAAAGGCCGGCATCAGCCCCGCTCGGCTCCATGGTGCCTTCCGTGGCGAGCACAGTCCCCGGGTCGCCGTGGCCAAGGATCCCAAGGATGCGGGCAAGACCGAAGGCGATGCCAAGCATAATGACGCCAACGCCGCCAATCGCCGGGTCGAAATCTACCTCGGCAAGTGATTGCAAGCTGCCCGACCGCGGAACCCTGGACCTCCCATGCACTTTGTGATGCCCCGTCCTGTGTCCCGCTGGTCGTCGTCCGTGTTGCTGATGCTGGTTGCGGTCGGCTCCTGCCGAGGGGCCGTGATCAGTGATCTGGCCATGCGTTACGTCAATGCCGAGGTCATCACCCTGGGGGACGTGATCCTGCGCAACCAGGTGCGTCTGACCGATTTCGAACGCCAGGCCCGGCTTTTGCCCCGGACTCCGGCAGAAATCCTGGCCTTCAGCAAGCAATCCCTGGAAGAAGTGACGGATGATGCGCTGTTGGCCCAGCGGGCGACGGAACTGGGCGCTGAACCTGATCGGGATGAGATCTCCTTGGAAGTATTGGAAAACGCCCGCAAAAGCGGCCAAGGTTTGACCCTGCGGGACCAGGCGGAACAACGGAAGATCCTGATCCGGCGCTACAGCATCGATCGGGTCATTGGCTTCTACGAAATCCAGGCTCCCCAGGCCACGCCCAGTGATCTGGAAGTGTTCTACCAGCAGCACCTGACGGCCTTCGACCGGCCGGCCAGGGCCCGGGTCCTGCAAATCCTCATTCGTCCCAGCGCTCCCGAGGAACGGAGCCAGATCATCGGCGAACGGCGGACTCTCCTCCGCAACGCGGACGCCACGGAGCCCGCTCTGCAACAGCTGGTCAGTGGTCACCTGACCCGCTACCTGGCATCTGACCCTGCAGGTCAGACCAAGATTTTGGAAACTCTGGTGGCGGATCTGGCCCAGGCGACCAGCACCTTCCCGGAAGATGCCCCGTTGCTCGCCAAGGCCAAAAGTCTCCAGGCCCGGACGGAAGCCCTTCGGGACCAGGCCGCGGTGACCCGGGAACTAGACATCATCCGACTCGACCTGGCCGGTCGGTTTGGGCCCAATCTGGTTACGGCCTTCAAAGCCGCCGCCAAGACCTACAGCCAGGGTCCGGGGGCCGAGCGGGGAGGCGACCAGGGGTGGATCGAGCCGGGCAGGTTCACGCCGGCAATGGATGCCCAGGTCTTTGGCGCCTCTGGTACCGGCGTGGCCCCGGGCACCCTGTCACCGGTGTTCTGGATCGGCGGTGTCGGGGCCTTGGTGCTGGTGGCTGAAAGTGAAGCTGCCCGGCGACGTTCCTTTGAAGAAGTCAGCGGTGAATTGGAGCGGAAACTGAAAAGCGATCGTCGGGAACGGATCCGGCGTCAGGTGGTGGGCATCCTTCGCAACCGGGCCACCATCCGGGATGTGGAGCCCATCGAACGGCTGGCCCAGTAGACCGGTCCTTCCCGGCGGAAAGCTTGGCCCATGTCCAGCGTCCCTCGTGCATGGCCAGCTCCCTTGCCACCACTTCTTCCCCAGTGCCTCTTGCGGCTTGGTGGTCGATGACCGCCGCCGCTGACGATGGGGTCACCGTCCCCGCCCTCCCTGCCAAGGAAGTCAATCAGGTCAGCGACCTGTTGATTCGCGAGGAGCCAGCCCTGCGCCGGGCCATCGCCCGGTACGTCCGGCATGCCGCGGCCGTGGACGAGATTTTCCAGGAAGTCAGCCTCAAGGTCATGCGCCGGATCGACAGCGTCCGGGATCCCCTGGCCATTCGGGGCTGGTTGTTCCAGCTCGCCCGCAATGCCAGCCTGGACCATTTGCGGGCCCAGGACCGGCGGCCGATGGCCCGGTCGGATCAACTGGAGTTCCACGACGCCGGTGGCGATTTGGGGCGCAATCCCGCCGACCGGTTCATGGAAACCGAGAGGATCGAAGCTGTTCATAAAGCCTTGGCTGAACTGCCTGAAAGCCAACGTGAGGTGATCAGATTGCGAATCAGCGAGAACTTGGACCACGAAGCCATCGCCCACCGGCTGGGGATTACCCGGCAAGCGGTGGAAGTACGCCTCTGTCGGGGGCGTAGCCACCTGCGCCAACGCCTCGAGGCCATTCTCCAGGGTGATTTGTGACTGCCGATCCCACTTCCCAGGCCCGGTTGACCTGTGCCGAGGTCGAGCCCCTTCTGCCTCTGGTGGCGGATGGTGCCTTGGACGACCAGGGAGATCCCGAACTCTTCCTCCACTTGGCGGAATGTCCCCACTGTCAGGATCTGTTGGCCAGTCATGACCTGCTGACCCTGGCTCTGGAACGCACGCCTCCTGCTCCAGTCCGGAAGATCATCCGTTGGCCCCTGCCCCTGGCCTTGGCGGCGGGGTTCCTGGCAGCGGCCATTTCCGGCTGGCTCATGATGCCCCCGGCAACCGCTTCTGGTGCCGGGATTGCCGTTGCCCAAGCCCAACCGCCCACCGCACCTCCCGTTCCGACGGTGGAATCTGCCCCGGTGGATAATCCCGTCATCGAAATAGACGTCGCCGCCGTGGCGTCTCCCATCCCGGGCCGGACCATGTACCTAGTCCGCCGGGGGGAACAGGTGCTGTTGGTGGATCCCGTGGCGGGGACGGCAAAACCACCGCCCACGGATGCCACGCCAGCGACCTACCGCCGGTATTGAGAATAGGTTGCATCAATTCATCGGGCCACCACCCGTGCAATTTTCATCCAGGACCTAGCCTGGACGGATGCTCCTGACGGATTGTACGACTGCGGTGGCCCTGGGTCTGGGTCTGGCCGTTGATGCCATGGCCGTGGGTGCCGCAGCCGGGGTCGCCGCCGCGCCCCTTCGGCGGGGGGAAGCCCTGCGCATGGCCAGCGTATTTGGGGCGTTCCAAGCCCTCATGCCCGCCCTGGGCTGGTTGGCGGGGAGTGCCCTGGTAGGGGCGTGGGCTGGTGTTGGTCGCTGGGTGGCGGCCGTTTTGCTAGCAATCGTCGCTTGGCGTCTGGTCCAAGGGGCGGGGGAATCCTCTGAAGCCCCCGCGGAGAACCTTGAAAACGCCCGGCGCGCCCGGCCATTTTCCTGGCTGGCGCTGCTTCTGACCGGAATCGCCACCAGCATCGATGCCTTGGCCGCCGGGGTGGCCCTGGCATCCCTCAAGCAGACCGCTGCCACCGCGGTCATGTCCTTCGGGATCATCGGTGTGGTGACGCTGGTTTGCGTCTGGCCGGCGGTGCTCCTGGGTGACCGGATTGGTGCCCGGGGGGGGCGGATCGCCGCCTATGTCGGGGCCCTGGTCCTGCTGGGGGTGGCCGGGCGGGTGCTCCTGGGGGACTGAAATCCCAAGCCTGAATTGCGGTTGGTGGATCGTCGGGGTATACTCCTGGGCGCATGTCCGATCCCTTCTCCATCGCCAATAGCGCCTCGGCGGACCTGATCTTCCTGGATATGGAGGATCTGGAATCCCTCGCTGGTCTGGTGGGGCAGATCCGCTCCTTGTCCATGTTGTTCACCGGCAGGGCCGCCATCCTCGCCGACGAGGCGGCGGACGCGCTCATGGCTAATGGCGAAGCTGATTTCCGCCGCCGGCGCACCGCCGAACTTTTGGAACAATGCTTGGCCGCCGCTGAAGAGGCCGCGGCTCCCCCGTTGGATGCCGGCCTTGCCCTAACCGATCCGGCCCTGGTGGAATTCCTGGATCGGGCGGATGCGGCCCTGGCGGCCCTGGATCCCCGACTGGGGACTCCAGCGTACAAACGGAAACTCCATAGTTTGAAAGGGGATGCGGGAGTTGTGGGGCTGCGGGACGAGGCCCAATGCTGCCATGCGATGGAGGAGGCCCTGGCCCGGGGGTTCCATCCCAGTCAATTGGTGGAGGCGGTGGATTGGCTGGGGGACAGTTTTGCCGCCCGGAGATTCGGTCTGGATCTGCCCCCCGTTGCCGGGGTCCTCGCGGGTCTGCAGCGCCGGCCGCCCCTGGGGGAGACCCTGGTGGCCGCCGGGCATGTCCATCCAGAGGCGGTGGCTGCCGCCCTGGCCCAACAGGCCCACCTGACCCCAGGACGCCCCTTGGGGGAGATCCTCATCGATGCCGGACGGATCACCCCCCAGGCCCTGGCGGAGGTCCTGGGAACCCCGGTGCACCTGCCCTTGCGAATCGATCCTGACCGTTTGCAGGCGTTGGATGCGGCGTTGGCCCAGGTGGTGCGGCTCCAGGGGCGGTTGGACCTACCCCAGAGGGAACGGCTGCACCTCGATCGGGCCGTGGCGATGGTGGGTCGGGCCCGGAAGGGACTGCATTTGACCACCGCCCGGAACCTCCTGGAGCGGATGGCCCGGGTGGCCCAGGATTCCGCCCGGACCGCTGGAGTGGAGCTGTACCTGGATCTGGAGGGAACCCAGGTGGACCTGGATCGGAGTCTGGCGGATCAATTGGCGGATCCCCTCCAGCACCTGGTCCGCAATGCCATCGGTCATGGCCTGGAGCCACCCGCAGAACGGGAACGCCTAGGGAAACCACGAGTTTGTCTGTTGGGCATCCGGATCATGACCCGGGCCCGGGCGGTGGTGGTGGAGATCGCCGACGATGGCCGGGGTATCGACCGTGCCCAGGTCCTGACCCGGGCGGGTTTGCCTGCGGACCTCCCAACGGATGGCCAAGCGCTTTGGAAACTGATCAGTCAACCAGGATTTTCCACGGCCTCGTCGGTGACCGCCATGAGTGGCCGGGGCATCGGCCTTGACGTGGTGGCAGATTTGGTGTCACAATGGGATGGGGATGTGGACTTGGCGTCCACTCCGGGGCTGGGTACCACCTTCCGGCTCACCTTTCCGCCACGTCCCCCATCCCCCTTCAACCAACCCTGTCCCTGAGGTATCCCATGGCCGCCGCCCCCACCCGCCGTTCCCGCAGCGCCGCAAACAAGTACCTGACCCTGGTCCTGGCGAAGGAACACTACGGGATCCCTATCCTCAAGGTCCAGGAAATCATCGGCGTCCAGGAAATCACCCCGGTGCCCCGGATGCCCCCGGAGGTCCGGGGGGTGATTAACCTGCGGGGCAAGGTGATTCCGGTGATCGACCTGCGCCTGCGGTTCGGCTTCCCCGCCGCCGCTGACACCAAGCGCACCTGCATCATCGTGGTCCAGCTTTCCCCGGCGCCCGGAAGCCCGGCCGATGCGCCTCCGATCATCATGGGGGCGGTGGTGGATCAGGTCAGTGAGGTCCAGGACATCGCCCCGGACCAGATCGAACCCGCACCGTCCTTCGGCAACACGGCCAAGGACAGCGCTGCCATCGCGGGCGTCGGCAAAGTCGGCAAGCGAGTGGTGATGATCCTCAATATTGATCAGGCCTTGGGCCGCGAGGCCGTCGTCCTCGTGACCGCGGCCTGAACCACCCATCACGCGGAGATAATCCATGAGCGTCAGCGTCACTGCCTTGTCCAAGCGGCTGAAATTATCCGCGTTACTCAGCATCCTCTCGTTGTTTGTACTGGCTTTCGCGGCCATAGGCATTTTGAATGAATTGCGGATCGGTTCCGTCCGATATCAGAACATCGCCAACAGTAAGGATTTGTTGGCAGATATTCTTCCCCCGCCAATGTTTCTGGTCGAGGCGGATTTGCGGGCCTATCAATTGGCAACGAGTCCGCAGTCTCCCCAGGCGGATTACTGGCTGAAGCGCCTGGACGATTTTGATGAGGAATTCGAGGCCAGAGTGACGAATTGGAGCAAAGCGGATTTGCCAGAGGAAACCACCAAGGCGATAGCGTCAGTGGTGGAACCCGCCCGCCGCTATATCAAGGTCATGAATGACGAGTTTATCCCAGTGGCCAAGACTGGTGATAAGGTTGCCATGCATAAATTATTGGAAACCAAGCTGAGCGATATTTTCAAAGAGCATCGCATTGCGATTGATGCCCTGGTCGTCTTGGAAACAGCGCGGAATGCGGCCATTGAATCCACCAGCATCACCAGGTCAGGTTATGCCGTCTGGTTGTTGAGGGGCATCGCCGCCTTGGCCACCCTGGCCACCATCTGGATCAATTTCCAGACCCTGCGCCGGATCGCCGGACCCGTGGAACGATTCCTGGGTCTCCTTCAGGAGCAAACCGGCAGCTTGGGGGATAGCATGCAGCATCTCCGCCAAGCCAGCAGTGGCCTGGCAGATGGCAGCAGCCGCAGCGCGGCCAGCCTTGAAGAAACCGTCGCTAGCCTGGAAAATCTTGCCGACTTGACCCGGCGCAATGCCGATCACGCCCGTCAGGCGGATGTCCTGGCAAAGCAGGGCAACCAGGAAGCCTCCACCGGGGAATCCATCGCCCGCAATGCCGCGAACGACGCAGCCGAGCGATTGGTCAACTTGCGCAAAAGCCTTGCAGAAATCGACCAGGCCACCAAGGAGACGGCCAAGGTGGTGGAAACCATCGACGAAATCGCCTTCCAGACCAACCTGCTGGCCCTGAATGCCGCCGTCGAGGCCGCCCGGGCCGGAGAAGCCGGAGCTGGGTTCGCGGTGGTTGCTGACGAGGTCCGCAGCCTGGCCCAACGCAGCGCCGAAGAGGTTAAGAGTACCAGCATCCTCATGGAACGCAGCCAGGCCGCCGCCGCCAAAGTGGTGGCCGCCGCCGCCGAGTTGGAGGAACACCTGAAACGCAGCCTTCAGCAAGATGTGGTCAATGCTTTCACCAAAGTGGTGGAGGGCACCCGCAAAGTCACCGACTTGATGACGGAAGTCAGCCAAGCGACCCACGAACAAAGCCAAGGGGTTGAGCAGATCCGCAAAGCCTTGGCGGAAATCGATCAGGTGACCCAGGCCAATGCCGCTGCCGCGGAGGAAACCGCAGCCACCAGCGATGAGATCGGCGGTCGTGCTGAGGAACTGGCCACCGGGGTGGATCAGCTCGTGGCAACCGCCAGTGGGCAGACTGTGGTGAAATCACCAGGGGCACTGCAGGGGGCGACGGTGGTATTGCCTCCGGCCAAGGCGGCCACCAAGACCACCAGTGGGGGAAACCGCACGGGTTCAGCCTTCCGCACCACCACCAGTCTTCCGGCGAAGACGTCCAGCCTGGGAAATGCCCCGGCGAAGACGTCCAGCCTGGGGAATGCCCCGGCGAAGACATCCAGCCTGGGGAATGCTCCGGCGAAGACGTCTAGCCTGGGGACTCCCCCAGTGAAAAACACGGCCACCCAAGCCGAAGATTTTCTCCCTCTGGAAGGGGCCGCCCATCAGGGCGATTTCAAGGATTTCTGAGCGTCGAAGCCATGTTCCGCCGAGTCTAGCCATGCCCAAGTCCATGTTCATCTGCGTCCGGTCCACCCGTTGGGACCATCCGGTCCGTCCGCTTCTGACGAGGAAACCATGAGCCAACTTGTCCTCGTCGTCGAAGACAATCCCATCAATCAGAAGGTGACCATCGGTCTCCTCCAGGGCGCGGGTTACACCACGGATCTGGCGGTGGATGGCCTGGAGGCGATCCTGGCCTACCGACGGAAAACTTATGACCTGGTGGTCATGGATTGCCAGATGCCCCGCTGTGATGGTTGGGAAGCCACCCGGGCCATCCGCCGCCTGGAGGCCAGCACCGGCCGGCGGGTGCCGATCATCGCCCTGACCGCCCAGGCCCTGGCGGGGGACCGGGAAAAATGCCTGAATGCCGGCATGGATGACTACCTGACCAAACCGGTGGATGGCGAACTGTTCATTACCGCCGTCCACACCCGCCTGGGACGCCCGGCGGCGCCGGGGAATTCCTCAGCCGGAATAGGGTCGGGACCTGCGGTCGCCGTCCACGACCAACCGCTGATCGATCAGGGGGTGATCCGCAATCTTCGGCAGTATGGCCAGGATACGGTGACTGAAGTCTTCACCTTGCTGTTGAAGGATCTTCCGGGTCTGCGGGATCGCCTGGAACAGGCCATCGCCCAGGCCGATCCCGCCGAGGTGGCCAAGGTTGCCCATCGCCTGAAAGGTGGTTGCGGAACCGCCGGGGTGGTGGCTCTGGCCAAGGCCATGGATCGTCTCGAACGCCAGGCCAAAGCCGGAGATTCCGCCGCTCTGGCCCTGGCCTGGCCATCGATCGAGATCCTGATCGCCC
>CANIXE010000011.1 GCA_947470885.1 Planctomycetota bacterium | reverse complement strand
GATCCGTCGATAACGTTGGTTCAGCGCGAAAGAACGATGTTCTCCGCGCCTCCGCGCCTCCGCGCCTCTGCGTGAAAAATCTAATGCGGCATTTAGGGTGAACTACGGTCGAGGGAAAAAGTTGAAAATACAGCCGGGATTCTGCAAATGGTCGATTCGACTGCTTTATTCAGGTTGATGGTGACCCGCCGGCTGCAGCTACCGCCAACAACACGAAACGCGGAGGGCAGCTGCCCTCCGCGTTTCGTGTTGTCATCGGAATCGAGTCGTTGCGTCAGCGCAGGCGGTCGTCGTAGGAACGCAGGGCCTTGATGTAGTTGGCCCGCTCGAACTCCGTGGGATCCCCCAGGGCGGCGGCGCTCATCGAGCCCCGGAGCTGGGTTACGGATTCGTACTCGTGCTCCACCAGCCAGGCTTCCAGATCCTTCAGCAGCAGTTGGACCCGGCTGGGGCCCATGTGCATGAATTCGGCGGCGATCTGGGTGCAACGGGCGCCCACCAGCAGGGACTTCAGCACGTCGATGTGGCTGTGGACGCCGGTGGTGATGGCGATGTCCGCCTTGATCCGGGAGGACAGGATGGCTGTCCAGCGGAGGGGCAGGCGCAGATCGTCGCTGGTGGACAGGGACAGCTGGGGCACGACGGAAAGCGTCTCGGTGTCGATGTCCGGCTGGTAGAAGCGGTTGAACAGGACCAGGCCATTGGCCCCGGATTCGGTCAACCGCTTGGCAAAGGCCGGCAGCGCCGTGAAGAACGGGCCGATCTTCACCGCCAGGGGGATCTTGATCCGCTTGCGCACGGCTTCCACCAGGCGCAGGTAGCTGTCCTCCACCACAGAGGCCGAGGTCGCCCCGGCGGCCAGGTAGTACACATTCAGCTCCAGGGCGTCAGCCCCGGCATCCTGGATCAGGGAGGCGTATTCCAGCCAGCCGCCGTCGCTGCTACCGTTGATCGAGCCGATCACCGGCACCTTGACCTTGCGCTTGATGGAAGTCAGCAATTCACCGTATTTCTTCGGCGAAGGCGCCTCGACCCCCGTGTCCGGGAGGTACGAGGTGGCCTCGGCAAAGCTGTCGGTGCCCCGGGACAGGGTCTTTTCCAGCTCTTCCTCGGCATGGGTGTACTCCTCCTCGAAGAGGGAGTGCATGACGATCGCACCGATGCCGGCGTCGGCGATGGCGATGGCGGTGTCAGCCCGCCGGGTGTAGGGGGAGGCGGCCAGGACCAGCGGATTCGCCAGGCGCAGGCCGAGGTAGGACGTGGAAAGGTCTGGCGCGGTCATGGAACGTTCCCCTGCACGGGCTTGGCCTCGCCGGTGGCCGGCGTGGCGGTCTCGGTGGTGATGTAGCGTTTCGTAGCGAGCAGGCGGGCAGCCAAGTCGGTGCGGGCGGCAGCCAGCAACGGCGTGCCTTCACCGGCGGCGATCCGGTAGCGACCTTCATTCTGGGTGTAGGTCTCCAGGGGGATCGTCGGCGCCCCGCTATCCATGGTCATCGGCTGGGGAGCATCCGGGTTGAACCGGTACAACGGCCAGTGACCGCATTGGACGGCCAGCTTCTGCTGGTCCAGGCCTTTGCGCATATCGATGCCGTGGGCGATACAGTGGCTGTAGGCGATGATCAGCGACGGACCGTCGTGGGCCTCGGCCTCGGCGAAGGCCTTGGCCGTCTGGGCGTCGTTGGCGCCCATGGCGATCTTGGCGACATAGACGTAGCCATAGGACATGGCCATCAGGCCCAGGTCCTTCTTCGGCGTGCCCTTGCCCTTGGCCGCGAACTTCGCCGCCGCGCCCCGGGGCGTCGACTTGGAAGCCTGGCCACCGGTGTTGCTGTAGACCTCGGTGTCGAGGACCAGGACCCGGACTTTCTCGCCGGAGGCGAGGACGTGGTCCAGGCCGCCAAAGCCGATGTCGTAGGCCCAGCCGTCACCACCGATGATCCACACGCTGCGGTCCACCAGGCTGTCGGCCACGCCCTGGAGGCGGCGGGCTTCGTTGCCGGGGAGATTCGCCAGACGTTGCTTCAGCAGGGCCACCCGGGCCCGCTGGGCGGCGATGCCCGCCTCGTCCTTTTGGGGCGCCTCGATCAGCTCAGCCACCGGCACGCCGGCGAGCTGGCTTTCGAGGGTCTTCAGCAGCTGAACCGCGTGCTCCTTCTGGTTGTTCAGGGACAGGCGCATGCCCAGGCCGAATTCGGCGTTGTCTTCGAACAAGCTGTTGGCCCAGGCGGGACCACGGCCGTTGGCATCTTGGGCCCACGGGGTGGTGGGCAGGTTGCCGCCGTAGATCGACGAGCAGCCGGTGGCGTTGGCGATGACCAGGCGGTCACCGTAGAGCTGGGACAGCAGCTTGACGTAGGGCGTCTCGCCGCAGCCGGCGCAGGCGCCGCTGAACTCGAACAGGGGGCGGAGCAGCTGGCTGCCCTTGACCGTGTTGGCCTTGACCAGGGTGCGATCCAGATCGGGCAGCTTCAGGAACGCATCCCAGCGCTTCCGCTCGGCCTCGACGACTTCGGTGACCGGGGCCATGTTGATGGCTTTGCGGCCGACCTGGGTCTTGTTCTTGGCCGGGCAGGCCTCGACGCAGAGGGTGCAACCGGTGCAGTCATCCGGGCTGACCTGGATGGTGAACTTCTTGCCCGGGAATTCCTTGCCGCTGGCCTTGATGCCCTTGAACCCGGCGGGGACGGTCTCGGTCTCGTCGTAAATCTTGGCCCGGAGGCAGCCATGGGGGCAGACGAAAGTGCACTTATTACACTGGATACAGGTCGATTCGTCCCAGACCGGCACATGCTCGGCCAGGGCGCGCTTTTCCCACTGGGTGGTCGCGGTGGGGAAGGTGCCATCCGCGGGCAGGGCGCTGACCGGCAGGGAATCACCGACGCCGCTGATCATCGGCCCGAGGACGTTGCGGACGAACGCCGGAGCGTTGTCCGGGACCGGCTTCAGGAGGTCGACCTGGGAGCTGACCGCCGCGGGGACTTTGACCTCGTGGAGGTTTTCCAACGAGGCGTCCACCGCCTGGAAGTTTTTCTGGATGACGCTGGGACCGCGCTTGGCGTAGGTCTTTTCGATGGCCTGCTTGATCTTGGCGATCGCCAGATCCTTGGGCAGGACACCGGAAATCGCGAAGAACGCGGTCTGCATCACGGTGTTGATGCGGTTGCCCATGCCGTTGGCCACGGCCACCTTGGTCGCGTCGATGGTGAAGAAGCGCAGCTTCTTGGTGATGATGTGCTGCTGGGCCTGTTTCGGCAGGCTGGCCCACACCGTCTCCGGGGAGAACGACGAGTTGAGCAGGAACGTGCCCCCGGGCTGGGCCAAGGACAGGGTGTCCATGCGGTCCATCAGACCCTGGAAGTGGACGGCCACAAAGCTGGCCCGTTCCACCAGGTACGGGGCGCGCACCGGATCAGGGCCGAAGCGCAGGTGGCTGACCGTCACCGACCCGGATTTCTTCGAGTCGTAGACGAAATAGCCCTGGGCCCAGTTGCTCGTCTCCTCGCCGATGATCTTGATGCTATTCTTGTTCGCGCCGACGGTGCCGTCGGAGCCGAGACCGAAGAACACGCAGCGGGACGCGTTGTCCGGTTCGATGCTGAACGCGGGGTCGTAGCTCAGGCTGAGGTGGGTGACGTCGTCGTTGATGCCGACGGTAAAGCGCTTCTTGGGCGAGGGCTTCTTCAGCTCGTCGAACACGGCCTTGACCATGGCCGGAGTGAATTCCTTGGACGACAGGCCGTAGCGGCCACCGATGACATCCGCCTGGCGCTTCGCTTCAGCGAGGGCGCTGGTGACATCCAGGAACAGGGGGTCGCCACCGGCGCCGGGTTCCTTGGTCCGGTCGAGGACGGCGATCTTGGTCGCGGTCACCGGCAGGGCCTTGAGGAAGGCAGGGACATCCAGGGGGCGGTACAGGCGGACGTTGACGATACCGATCTTTTCGCCCTTGGTCAGCAGCACCTTGGCGGTTTCGATGGCGGTTTCAGCGCCCGAACCCAGGAGGACGATCACCCGTTCGGCATCGGGGGCACCGAAGTAGTCGAACAGGTTGTAGCGGCGGCCGGTGAGGGCGGCGAACTTGTCCATTTCCTGGGCGACGATGCCGGCACAGGCATCGTACCAGGGATTGCAGGCCTCGCGGCCCTGGAAGAACACGTCGGGATTCTGGGCGGTGCCCCGGATCATCGGCCGGTCGGGGTTCAAGCCCCGATCCCGGTAGGCGGTGATCGCATCGGCGTCGATCAGGGAACCAAGCTGGGCATCGGTCAGCAGGGTCATCTTCGAGACTTCGTGGCTGGTCCGGAAACCATCAAAGAAGTGCATGAAGGGGATGCGGGCCTTCAGGGTCGCGGCATGGGCGATGGCCGCCATGTCGTGGGCTTCCTGGACGTTGTTCGAAGCCAGGAGGGCCCAACCGCAGGAACGGATGCTCATCACGTCGCTGTGGTCGCCGAAAATCGACAGGGCATGGGTGGCCAAGCTGCGGGCCGACACATGGAACACCGTCGGCGTCAGTTCGCCGGCCAGCTTGTACATGTTCGGGATCATCAGCAGCAGGCCCTGGGAGGCCGTGAAGGTCGTGGTCAGCGAACCGGTCATCGCTGCACCGTGGCAGGTGCCGGCGGCACCGCCTTCGGACTGCATTTCGATGACCGTCGGGACCTGGCCCCAGAGGTTGGGCTTGCCCTTGGCCGCCCACTCATCGGCAAATTCGCCCATGTTCGAGGACGGGGTGATGGGATAGATAGCGATGACTTCGCTGCAGCGATGGGCCACCGACGCGGCAGCTTCATTGCCATCTATGCAGCGGTAGAGGGATTTCTCGGCCATAGGTACTCCGACGAGCCTGGGTGGGACGCCGGTACCCTGACGGATTGCCAGCCCTTGGCTGCAGCAAAGCCGGCTTTGGTGTCAGTTATGCATATTAAAAGAGTTATATATCCATTTAATGAATAGATGCCGGAAAACACCTAGTGGGGGCTGTCGGCCCGGGGCCAGAGAGCTATTTGTTGGTCCACAGCACCCAGCAAAGGAGTCTCTATGCCAGCCACCGTCAATAATGACCTGTGCACCGGATGCGCCGCCTGCGTCCCCGCCTGCCCCACCGAAGTCATCACCATCCAAAACGAAAAAGCCGTCGTGGGCGATGGCTGCATTGATTGCGGTGCCTGCGTCGACGAATGCCCCACGGGCGCCTTGGCTCTGGCGTAAAGTCCTAGGCCCCCCGGGCCATGGACGGCCGGTCGCGCATCGGGTCTCGGCCGACGGGTCAGATCCCCGATCCTGATCGCCAGCCTCCAGATCCAATCGATCCTACCCAGGGTCATTTCAGCGGATCCGGGTTTCATGGTTTGCCGGAGTCTAATAAAATTCTTGGTTTTCAGCCCGCGGTGTAAGTCCGACGGGTCCGTGGGGTGGCACGTCCCACGGCAATGCAGATCAGCAGTGCCATTACATCATCTTCCCAGGAGGCCTAGCGCCCATGAGCACCACCGAAACGAAAGCCCCGGCAGCGAAGCCCGCCGGTACCCCACCCGACGCGATCAGCCTGATCGCCAAGCGCTGGAAAAACAAGCGCGGCAGCCTGATCATGGCTCTCCATGATGTCCAGGAGACCTTCGGCTATGTGCCCCGGGAAGTCGCCTTGAAGCTGGCGCCCCAGCTCGGCGTTCCAGTGGCCCGCATCTACGAAGTGGTCACCTTCTATAATTACTTCAAGCTGGAGGCCCCCGGCCGCCACGTGATCTCGGTATGCATGGGCACGGCCTGCTACCTCAAGGGCGCCCCGGAGATCAAGGAACGCCTGATGGCCCATTTCGGCATCAAATCCGGCGAAACGACCCCCGATAAGGAGTGGCATCTCCAGGATGTGCGCTGCATTGGCTGCTGCGGCCTCGCCCCGGTGGTCACCGTCAATTCCAAAATCATCGCCAAGGTGAAGCCTGCCGACATCGTCACGGCGGTGACCGCCCTTTACACCCCGAAGGAGGGCTGATCAATGCCCAAGCTCACTCCCAAAGATCTTGATGTTCTCCGCGCCAAGTCCGTGGTGATCAAGACCACTATTTCCGTCGGTCTTTCCAGCTGCGGCATCGCCGCCGGCGCCGAAGCCGCCTTTGCCGCCCTCGGTGAAGAAGTGAAGGCCCGGGGCCTGGATATCTCGGTGCGCCGGGTCGGCTGTGCCGGCATGTGCAGCATGGAACCCCTGGTGGAAGTCGCCGTCCCCGGCCAACCCACCGTGATGTACGGCAACGTCACTGCCGATGATGCCCGCAAGATCATCGCCGAGCACCTGGTCGGCGGCAAGATCGTCAAGGCTCTGCAAGTCCAGACGGTCAACGAGCTGGCGGTGTGCGCCTTCGGCGACAACAGCAAGCCGGCCCCCGCCGGCGGACCCAAGCAGTACCGCATCGTGATGCGCAACTGCGGGGTGATCGACCCGGAAAGCTTCGATGAATACGTCGCCCGGGATGGTTACCAGGCGGTGAAGTTCGCCCTGACCGATGGCAGCTCCGATGCGATCATCGAACAGCTGCGGATCAGCGGTCTGCGCGGCCGTGGCGGCGCCGGGTTCCCCACCCACATGAAGTGGGACCTGACCCGCAAGGCCGTCGGCGAGGAACGCTTTATCATCTGCAACGCCGATGAAGGCGATCCGGGTGCCTACATGGACCGCTCGGTCCTCGAAGGTGACCCCCATGCGGTGCTGGAAGGCATGATCCTGGGTGGTTTCACCATCGGTGCCAAGCTGGGCATCTTCTACATCCGCGCCGAATATCCCTTGGCCATCGAACGGGTGGAAAAGGCGATCAAGCAGGCCCGGGCCAACGGTCTTTTGGGTCAGAACATCCTCGGTTCCACCTTCTCGTTCGACTGCGAGATCCGCCTTGGTGCGGGTGCGTTCGTCTGCGGTGAGGAAACCGCCCTGATCGCCTCGGTGGAAGGCAAGCGCGGCACCCCCCGTCCCCGCCCGCCGTTCCCCTCGGTGAAGGGTCTGTGGGACCAGCCGACGATGATCAACAACGTTGAAACCCTGGCCAACATCGCCCAGATCATCAACCGCGGCGGCGCCTGGTTCGCCGCCATCGGCATCGGCAAGTCCACGGGCACCAAGGTGTTCGCGGTCACCGGCAAGGTGAAGTACAGCGGTCTGGTGGAGATCCCCATGGGCACCACCCTGCGGGAGATCGTGATGGATATCGGCGGCGGCGCCGCCGAAGGCAATGTCAAGGCGGTGCAGACCGGCGGTCCGTCGGGGGGCATGATCCCCGCCAACCTGCTGGATACCCCGGTCACCTACGAGCATCTGCAACAGCTCGGTTCGATCATGGGCTCCGGTGGTATGATTGTGATGGATGATCGGGACAGCGTCGTCGATCTCGCCAGGTTCTACCTGGAGTTCTGCGTCGATGAATCCTGTGGCAAGTGCGCCCCCTGCCGGATTGGCGGCACCCAGATGCAGCGGGTGCTGGAGAAGATCGCGGAAGGCAAAGGCGACGATACCGATGTCGCGGCCCTCCGACGCATCGCCCAGGCGATGCAGAAGGCCAGTCTGTGCGCCCTCGGCCAGACCGCACCGAACCCGGTGCTCAGCGCGATGAAGTACTTCCCCAAGGAGTTCGAATCCCGCCTGAAGAAGTCCACCCCGGCCGCCGCCGTCTAACCCAGAGCCCCAAAGAAAAGCAAACCCACATGATTAAGCTCCAGATCAATGGCATGGCGGTCGAGGTTGCCCCGGGCACCTCGGTCTACGAAGCCGCGAAGAAAGTCTCAGTCAAGATCCCGGTGCTGTGCAAGCACCCGGATCTTGACCACACCGCTGCGTGCGGCATCTGCGTCGTCCGCAACAAGCAGAACGGGCGCATGCTCCGGGCCTGCTCGACTCCCGCGGACAATGGAATGGATCTGTCCACCGAGGACCCCGAGATCGTCCAGACCCGGCGCTCGGTCCTCGAACTGATGCTGTCCAAGCATCCCAATGAATGTCTGACCTGCCACCGTAACCAGAACTGCGAACTGCAGACCCTGGCGGCGGACTTCAACATCCACCGGGAAGTCCTGGACAATATCACCCCGGAAATCCCGGTGGATGAATCGACCAAGGCGGTGACCCTGGATGCCCGTAAGTGCATCTCCTGCGGTCGTTGCATCCAGGTTTGCCAGGAAAACCAGAATGTCTGGGCCCTGTCCTTCGTCGATCGCGGCATCAAGACTCGTATCGCCGCCGCCGGCGATATCCCCCTGGCCGAATCCCCCTGTGTGCGTTGCGGCCAATGCTCGGCCCACTGCCCCACCGGTGCGATCGTCGAATACGATGAGAGTGAAGCCACCTGGGAACTCCTGCGTAATCCCGACCTCTACTGCGTGGTTCAGATCGCCCCGGCGGTCCGGGTGGCCATCGGCGAGGCCTTCGGCTTCCCGGCCGGTACCAACCTGACCGGGAAAACCTACGCCGCTCTCCGGCGGATGGGCTTCAAGGCGGTGTTCGACACCAACTTCGGCGCCGACTTGACGATCATCGAGGAAGGCACCGAGTTCATCCAGCGCTTCGCCCACGGGAAGGGTGAACTGCCCCTGATCACCAGCTGCTGCCCCGCCTGGGTGGACTTCATGGAGAAGTACCACACGGACATGATGCCCCACTTCTCGACCTGCAAGTCGCCCCATGAAATGGTCGGGGCCCTGGCGAAGACGTACTATGCCGAGAAGAACAAGATCGACCCCAAGAAGATCCGGGTCATCTCGATCATGCCCTGCACGGCCAAGAAGTTCGAGATCCAGCGCAGCGAGGACATGTCGTCCTCGGGTACCCAGGACGTGGACATCAGCCTGACCACCCGGGAACTCGCCCGGATGATCAAGCAGTCCGGCATCGACTACCAGACGATCCCGGAATCCCAGCCCGACCACGTCCTCGGGGCCTACACCGGCGCCGGGACGATCTTCGGCGCCACCGGCGGGGTGATGGAGGCGGCCCTGCGTACGGCCGTCCACCTGATCACCGGCGAGAAGCTGGCGAAGGTCGAGTTCGAACAGACCCGCGGGCTCCAGGGCGTGAAGGAGGCGAAGCTGATGGTCGCCGGCCAGGAAGTGCGGATCGCCGTGGCCCACGGCCTCGGTAACGTCGAAACGGTGATCAAGAAGATCCGCGAGGCCAAGGCCAAGGGCGAACCCCTGCCCTACCACTTCGTTGAAGTGATGGCCTGCCCCGGTGGTTGTGTTGGTGGCGGTGGTCAGCCCTATGGCGTGACCGACGAGCTGCGCCTGAAGCGGGCCAAGGGCCTGTACAGTGAGGATACCGCGGGCATCTGGCGCAACAGCCACGATAATCCGTACATCCAGGAGCTGTACCGGGACTTCCTGGACAAGCCCCTGTCGGAGAAGTCGCACCACTTGCTGCACACCCACTACAAGTCCCGGCCGACCTACCAGCGTTGAGCCCGGCGCCTCCCCTCCGGCAGCGGGCCGGAGGGGAGGTCCATCCCGCACCCCGTATTTTCGGAAATCCCATGCAGATCCTCGTCCTCAACTGCGGCAGCTCGTCGGCGAAGTTCGCCGTCATCGAAACCAGCGACGGCCATGAGCTGATCAGCGGGTTGGCCCAACGCATTGGTTCCCCCCAGGCGAGCCTGGGTTGGAAATGGGACGGGAAGAAGCAGGAGCTGGCCCTCCCTGGGGCCGATCACAAAACCTCTCTGGAAGCCATCGTGAAGGTCCTCCGGGATCTCGGCTTGGCCGCGACCATCCGGGGCATCGGCCATCGGGTCGTCCATGGCGGCGAGCACTTCACCGCCTCGGCGGTGGTGGATGCCAAGGTCATCGCCGGCATCCGCGACTGCATCCCCCTGGGACCGCTGCACAATCCCGCCAATCTCACCGGCATCGAACTGGGTGCCGCCCTCTTCCCCGAACTGGCCCAAGTGGCCGTGTTCGATACCGCCTTTCATCAGACCATGCCCTCCCGGGCCTACCTCTACGCCGTGCCCTGGGCTTGGTACCAGGACCATCACGCCCGTCGTTACGGTTTCCACGGGACCAGCCATCGCTATGTGAGCCGCCAGGCCGCCGAGCTGCTGGGCCGCCCCTACGAGGCCTGCGCCACCATCGTCGCCCACCTGGGCAACGGCTGCAGCGCCACCGCGGTCAAGGACGGCAAGAGCCTGGACACCACCATGGGCTTGACCCCGCTGGAGGGCCTGGTCATGGGTACCCGCTCCGGTGACGTGGATCCCGCCCTTATCGGTTATATCGCCCCCCGCCTGGGCATCACCCCGGACAAGGTCATCGACGCTCTTAACAAGCAGAGCGGACTCCATGGGATCTCCGGCGTGTCCAACGACATGCGGACCCTGCTGGAGGCCGCCGCCGGCGGCAACGACCGGGCCAAGCTGGCGGTGGAGGTGTTCGTCTATCGCCTGGCCAAGGCCATCGCCGGCCTGGCCGTGCCCCTGGGCCGGATCGACGCCCTGGTGTTCACCGGCGGCATCGGCGAGAATTCCGCCCAGGTCCGGGCCATGGTCCTGGAGCAGCTGGCGGTCCTGGGCTTCCGCACCGATGAGGCGCGGAACAAGGACCACGGTCGTTCCGCCAAGGGCCGGATCACCGCGGACGGTGCCACCACCGCCCTGGTGGTCGCCACCAACGAGGAGCTGATGATCGCCCTCGACACCGCCACCCTGGTGGCTGGTAAGCAGGCCGCCGCCCGTTGAAGCCCGGGGCTGCGGCCCTCCATCATCCCGTCGTCGTCCCGGCCCAGTCCGGATACTCACATCGAGGACCTGTCCATGCGCACCATCGTCACCGCCCCGGCCAGCCGCCACGTCGGCCTCACCACGGTCACCACCGGTCTCGTCCACGCCCTGGACCGCCGGGGGGTGCGGGTGGGCTTCTGCAAGCCCATCGCCCAGCCCCTGGACCGCAGCATTGACCGGTCCAACGACTTCGTCCGGGCAGTGTCCCTGATCTCGCCCCCGGATCCGATCCACCTGGACGAGGTTGAAGCTCTCCTCCGGGCCGACCGGGACCAGGACCTGATGGAACTGGTGGCCGCCCGCTGCCAAATGGCCGGGCACGGCTGCGATGTGCTGGTGGTGGAAGGCCTGGCCCCCACCGAGGATGCGGTTTATGCCACCCGGGTGAACGCCCTCATGGCCAAGGCCCTGGATGCCGACCTGGTGCTGGTGACCACGCCCCACGGCCAGGATGCCAATCGGGTTGCCGACGCCGCGGCCATCGCTGCCCATAGCTTCCGCCTGGATCGACCGGCCTCGGTGATCGTCAACCGGGCCAACCTGGTGAAGGCGGCAACCAACATCGGCGAGCACGCCGTGGTTAGCGGCCTTCCCTTCACTGCCCGCAACCTGACCAGCGCCTTCGCGGACGCCCGTCTGCACCTGGCCGGGATCATTCCCTATGACGGTGGTCTGGCCGTCCCCCGGGTCACCGACGTGGTGGCCGCCCTGGGGGCCCGGGCCGTCCAGGTCGGGGATACGGTTCGCCGGGTGCGTTCCCTCGCCCTGTGCGGTCAGCCCTGCGAAAAAGCCCTGGTGGACATGCGTCCGGGCACCCTGCTGATCGTCCCCGTGGAACGCGCCGACCTGGTCCTGGCGGCCAGCGCCTCCGCAGCCAACGGCTTGAACCTCGCCGGCGTCCTCCTGGTGGGCGACGGCCAGGCCGACCAGCGGATGCTGTCCCTGTGCCGGGGCATCGCCAGCACCCTGCCCATCTGGACCGTCACCGGCAAGGCCATCGAGATCGTGTCCGCCCTCCAGCACACGAATCTGGAAATCCCCACGGACGACAAGGAACGCATCCAGGATGCGGCCACCGGTGTTGCTGAACATCTCGATCCGGCGTGGCTGGATTCCCTGGCGGTGAACATCCGGGAGACCCGGCTGAGCCCGCCGGCCTTCCGTCACCGTCTGATCGTCGAGGCCCAGAAGGCCAACAAGCGCATCGTCCTTCCGGAAGGCACCGAGCCCCGGACCCTCAAGGCGGTGCAGATTTGCCATGAGCGGCGGATTGCCCGCTGCGTTTTGATGGGAAATCCTGCGGAAATCCGCGATGCTGCCGCCAAGGCCGGCGTCACCCTGCCGGACGATGTGGAGATCATCGACCATCTGGCGGAGATGCCCCGCTTGGCGCCGATCCTGATGGAGCTGCGCAAGGCCAAGGGCATGACCCGGGAACAGGCCGAGCAGGAATTGTCCGATACGATCATGCCCGGAACCCTGCTGCTCAAGCTGGGCGAAGTGGATGGTCTGGTGTCCGGCGCGGTCCACACCACCGCCCACACCATCCGTCCAGCCCTCCAGCTGGTGAAGACCGCCCCCGGCTGTTCCCTGGTCAGCTCGATCTTCTTCATCTGTCTGCCCGAGCAGGTCGTGGTCTTCGGCGACTGTGCCGTGAACCCCAACCCCACCTCGGAACAGCTGGCTGACATTGCCATCCAAAGCGCGGAATCCGCCATCGCCTTCGGCATCCCCGCCCGGGTGGCCATGCTGTCGTATTCCACGGGTGAATCCGGCACTGGCGCCGACGTGGAACTGGTGAAGCAGGCCACCGCCATCGCCAAGGCCAAGCGGCCCGACTTGGCCATCGACGGTCCGCTGCAGTACGACGCCGCGACCCAGATGGATGTGGCCAAGTCCAAGGCGCCGAAATCCGCCGTGGCCGGCAAGGCCACCGTGCTGATCTTCCCCGACCTGAATACCGGCAACGTCACATACAAGGCGGTCCAGCGCAGCGCCAATGTGGTCAGCATCGGTCCGATGTTGCAAGGCATGGCCAAACCGGTGAATGACCTCAGCCGGGGCGCCCTGGTGGACGACATCGTATTCACCATCGCCCTCACTGCGATCCAGGCTGCCGCCGCGACGAAGCAGGCGGCGGCTTCAGCCTCATAACCCCGGAACAGGCCATGCTCGACCTCCGCGACGACGCCGTCATCCGCTCCTGGCTCACCGAACGGGATCCCACCCGGCTCGAAACCCTCTGGGAGGCGGCCGATCGGGTGCGGGCGGCCCAGGTGGGGGACGAGGTCCATCTCCGGGGATTGATTGAGGTCAGCAACATCTGCCGCCGGGCCTGTGCTTATTGCGGGATCAGCGTCCACAACAAGGCCATCGAGCGCTACCGCATGAACCGGGAGGAGATCCTGGATTGCGCCCGCCGGGCCAAGGAGCTGGGCTTCGGGACCGTGGTCATCCAGGGGGGCGAGGATCCCGGATTGACCGGCCCTTTCATCGCTGACTGCATCCGGGCGATCAAGGCCGAGGTCAACCTGGCGGTGACCCTGTCGTTGGGGGAGCGTACCGATGACGAGCTGGCCCTCTGGCGGGAAGCCGGGGCGGATCGGTACCTGATGCGCTTTGAAACCAGTAATCCGGTGCTCTACGCCAAAATCCATCCCGCGGTGGCCAATTGCCCCAGCCTGGATCGGATTGCCATGCTGCGCCGGTTGGAGCGCCTGGGTTATGAAGTTGGCAGCGGGGTGATGGTGGGGATCCCCGGTCAAACTTGGGATGATCTGGTCCAGGATCTGCGGACCTTCCAGTCCCTGGACCTGGACATGATCGGCATCGGCCCCTGGCTGCCCCATCCGGCGACGCCCCTGGCCAAGGATATCGAGGCCTTCGACACCCCAGATCAGCAAGTGGTGAACGACAAGCTGACCACGTTGAAGATGGTGGCCTTGACCCGGCTGCTGGTGCCGGATGCCAATCTGCCGGCCACCACCGCCCTGGCGACCATCGACAAGGACCAGGGCCGGGAGCTGGGACTCATGAGCGGCGGTAATGTGATCATGCCAAATCTGACGCCACCGCGCTATCGTGTGCTTTATGAACTGTATCCTGACAAGGCGTGTGTAAACGAGACGGCAGAGGAATGCGATGTGTGCCTGCGTGGGCGCATCGCCCGGATCGGCCGGACCGTGGGCGTTGGCCCCGGCCAGTCGCCCAAGCAGCGGCGCAAGGCCGCCCAGCAGAGCAACGCCAACCGAGGTGCCGCATGATCGAGACCGCCGCCAAACCCCGCCTGCCCGCCATGGAGAACAGCCCTGGGTTCAAGGACTTCATCAACGATGCCAAGATCGAATCCCTGATCGGCCGTTCCGCCTGCGATCCCGTGTGGGTCCGGGAAATCATCGCCAAGGCTCTGACCAAGACGCCCCTGGCGGTGGAAGAGACCGCCGTGCTCTTGGCCTCGGACCAGCCCGAGCTGGTGGAGGAGATGTTCGTCGCCGCCCGTAAGCTGAAGGAGACCGTCTACGGCAACCGGATCGTCCTCTTCGCGCCCCTGTATGTGGGCAACCGCTGCGTGAACGACTGCACCTACTGCGGCTTCCGCAGCACGAACAAAGACTCCCTGCGCAGCGAACTGGACGCCGAGGCCCTGGCCAAGCAGGTTCGCGGCCTGGAAAAACTCGGCCACAAGCGGACCATCCTGGTGTTCGGCGAGCATCCCCGCTACGACGCCAACTTCATCGCCGATTCGGTGCGCACCGTCTACAACACCAAGCTGGATCCGGTGAAGGATGGCAAGGTGGGCGAGATCCGCCGGGTCAACATCAACGCCGCGCCCCAGGACATCGAAGGCTTCAAGATCATCAAGGAAGAGGGCATCGGCACCTTCCAGATCTTCCAGGAGACCTACCACCACGAGACCTACGCCAAGGTCCATGGCCCCAAGACCCGCAAGGGCAACTACGAGTGGCGCCTGGATGGTCTGTCCCGGGCTTTTGAAGCGGGCATCGACGATGTGGGCATCGGCGCCCTGTTCGGTCTCTACGATTGGAAGTTTGACGTCCTGGGCCTGGTCAGCCATGCGGCTTACTTGAAGGACCGCCACGGCGTCGGCCCCCACACCATCAGCTTTCCCCGGCTCAAGGCCGCCCAGGGCGTGGACCACGACCCGAAGTTCCTGGTGAATGATTATGATTTCAAACGGCTCATCGCGATTCTCCGGTTGTCGGTCCCTTATACCGGGATGATCCTCACCGCCCGGGAGACCGGCGAACTGCGCAACGAGATCCTGGGCTTTGGGGTGTCCCAGATCGACGCCGGCACCCGCATCGATCTCGGCGGCTACACCGAGGAGGGGGACGCCCAGGTGGTGGTCCAGACCCCCAAACCCGCTGCCGGCCACCACCACGAACGGGAAGCCCGCCAGCAGTTCGAGCTGGGGGACAACCGGACCCTGGACGAGGTGATCCAGCACCTCACCGCCAACGGTTACCTGCCCAGTTTCTGCACCGCCTGCTACCGCGCCGGACGTACCGGCGAGGTGTTCATGGAATATGCGATCCCCGGCTTCATCCAGAAGTTGTGCACGCCCAACGCCCTGACCACCTTCCAGGAATTCCTCTGCGACTACGCCGGGCCGGAAACCCGGGCCGCTGGGGAAAAACTGATCGCCGCCGAATTGGATCAAGTCGCTGACGCCAAGTTGAAGGAGAGCGTACGCAACCGCCTGGTTCAAATCACCACGGAAAAAGCCCGGGACCTCTACTGGTGAGCCCGGGGATGAGCCGTTTCGCACCTCTTTGAGATCGGTACTGTCATGGATGTCCCAGCCACCCGCCGCGAACGCGATCTGCTGGGGGAGTTGTGCCTTCCTGCCGATGCCCGGCACGGCATCCATGGGGCCCGGGCGATGGCCAATCATTCCATCAGCGGCCGGGCGGTGCATCCGGCGCTGATCCGGGCCTACGCCCAGGTAAAGTTGGCCTGCGCCAAGACCAACCGTCGCCTGGGGCATCTGTCCGACATCATCGCCGGAGCCGTGGAATCAGCCTGTGTTGATCTGATGGAAGGACGCATCGTTGTTCCGGCCTTGGACGCCTACCAGGGCGGGGCCGGCACTTCCACGAATCTGGTGGTGAGCGAAGTCATCGCCAACCGGGCCCTGGCCCTGTTGGGTCGCGCCCCGGGGGAATATGGAGTCATCAGCCCCACGGACCACGTCAACCTCCATCAGAGCACCAACGATACCTACCAGGCGGCAGTGCGGGTGGCGGGGATCTCGCTGGTCCGCACCCTGGAAGAATCCGTGGTGGTGCTCCAGGATGCTTGCCAGGACAAGGAGCGGGCCTGGGCCGAGGTGGTATGCCTGGGTCGGACCGAGGGCATGGACGCGGTGCTCATCACCATGGGCCGGCGGTTGGGCTGCTGGGCCGACAGCCTGGGGCGGGACCGTTGGCGGCTGTCCAAGTGCGAGGAACGTCTGCGGGTGGTCGCCCTCGGCGGTACCGCCGTGGGCACCGGGATTGGCGCCCCCCGGGACTATGTGATGGCGGTGGCGGGCGAACTCCGCAGTGTCACCGGACTGAACCTGGCCCGGGCCGAGAACCTGATGGATGCGGTCCAGGACCAGGACGCCCTGGTGGAAGTCCACGGCATCGCCACGGCCCTGGCCAGCACCCTGCTGAAGATCTGCGGTGATCTGCGTCTGTTGTCCAGCGGGCCCCAGGGCGGTCTCGGGGAACTGGTGCTGCCTCCGCGCCAGGCGGGCAGCTCGATCATGCCCGGGAAGATCAACCCCGTGGTCCCTGAGGCCGCGACCCAGGCTGCCCTGCGAGTCCTGGGCAACCACCAGGTGATCGCCACCGCCGCGGGAATGGGTTCGTTAGAGCTGAACCCCTTCGCCCCACTATTGGCCGAGACACTGCTGGAAAGCCTGGAATTACTGAGCAATTCTTGCCGGGCCCTGGCCCGGGACTGCATCACCGGCCTGGCCTTGGTCCCGGAGCGGATCGCCGCCAACGCCACCGCCGACACCGCCATGGCCACCGCCCTGGTGGGAGAACTGGGCTACAAGGCCGCCACCGCCATCGCCGCCGAGCACGCCGTCAGCGGCGAGCCCCTCCAGACCATCGCCGCCCGCCAGGGGATCGATGCCGCCCGCTGGGCGGAACTGGTGAAACCCGAACGGGTCCTCCGCCTGGGGGACCGTCCACGACCCAAGGGAGCCACGCCATGATCACCGCCCCCCGCGGCCTGCGCATCCACATCGCGGTCTTCGGCCGGACCAACGCCGGCAAGTCCTCCCTGATCAATGCGCTCGCCGGCCAGGAAGTCTCCATCGTTTCGCCGTTGCCAGGAACGACCACTGATCCGGTGGAAAAGGCCATCGAGATTTTTCCCATCGGCCCCTGTGTGCTCAT
>CANIXE010000010.1 GCA_947470885.1 Planctomycetota bacterium | reverse complement strand
TCGTTCCGGCTCACGCGTTATTTATTACAACGCCTAACCGATGCCGGGGTGGCCGCCGGCGCTCCCGGCACCCGGCCTCCCCGCTTACTTCGACGAGCTGCCGCGGATCTCGGGCTTGCGCAGGGCCACGCCGTAGGCGCCCAGGGCGGTGGACAGTTCCTGGATGGGGCTCTGGCCGCTGCCCGGAGCCTTGTAGAGGTCCAGGTCGGTGTACTGGACCAGGTCGCCGATCCGGGCGACGCCCAGGTTTTCCAGGACCGAGGCCGAGGACGGGGACAGCTCCAGGCGCTCGATGTTCTCGGACAGGACCTTCTGATCAGCACGGCTCAGGCTGCGTTCCTCGCCCTCGCGGTACATGCCCAGGCGGAGATTGCGGATAGCCAACATCTCCTTCACTTCCTTCAGCGAGGTCTCGCCGAAGTTCTTGTAGGCCAGCATTTCGGCTTCGGTTATCCGAAGGAGGTCGCCGAGGGTGAAGATGCTCATCTTCGCCAGGCAATTGCGGCTGCGGACGGACAGCTCGAAGTCATTGACGCTGGTGCGCATGATCTTCTCCATCTTCTCCCGCTCGCGCTCTTCCTTTTCGTCGTAGTACATCTGCCGGCTGGCCTTGGCGTCCCGCAGCATGCCCAGAACCCGGCGGTCGGTGGGGTTGTAGGCCAGGGCCTGGCGGAAGCAGTCCACCGCGGCATTGGCTTCACCACGTTCATCGTACAGGGTGCCCAGGTTGACCACGCCAGGCAGGTAAGCCGGGCTGGCGTCGGCGCAGACCAGATAGTGCTCGGCGGCGAGATCGTCGTCACCGATCCGATCGAGAAGGACACCGATGTGGAAAGCGGCTTCCACGTGGTCGGCCTTGGCCTCGAGGGAAGCTTCGTAGGCCTTGATGGCGCCCTCGACGTTGCCCTTCACTTCCAGGATGCGGCCGTGGAGGAACTCCTTGTCAGCGACATCGGCGACCCCGGCCAGGGCCTTTTCCGCATCATCGATTTCACCGGCAGCCAGAAGAGCGCGGACGATTTCAGCTTTGACTTCGGGGAGGGTCTTGGCGGCGGCCAGGAACAGGGTCCGGGCCTCGGCGAAGTCTTCCAGCTCGACATTGATCAGGCCGAGGATGGCCTGGCCATAGGCGTCCTTGGCATCCAGGTGCTCTTCCGCGTCAGCGAAGCGGCTGACCGCGTAGGCCAACACGCCCAGGCGAACCTTGTCCTTCACCCCGGCCAGGCCGTCCTGGAGCAGGGCGATCAGCTTGGCCCGTTCCTCGACATCCTGCACCGCGGTACGCCGGAGGAGGCGGACCTGGGCCAGAGTCGGACGCTCGGCGCCGACAAGGACCTGGGCGCTGCGGGGAAGGGTGACGGTGGGCATGAAAACCTCGGAGCGGAAAATGGGTTGGCAGACTAGAGGGATGACCCTGGGGGTCAAGGCGGGAGCCACCTACCGGACCCCCAGGTCCGTCACTCCCCGGCCTTGTAACCGGTCCCCCAATCCAGACCATCCCGCCCCCATGTCATTGTCATTCGTTGATCTCGGGCTGGCCCCGAACCTGTTGAAAGCCGTCCAAGAGACCGGCTATGTGAACCCCACCCCCATCCAGGCGGGTGCGATTCCCCACGTCCTGGCTGGAAAAGATCTGCTGGGCATTGCCCAGACCGGTACTGGAAAAACGGCTGCGTTCGCCCTGCCCATCCTGGATCGCCTGCTCCGTCTGCCGCCCCCCCGGGTCAACAATCCCCGGCCGGCCCTGGCCCGGGCCAAGCCCACCCGCTGCCTGGTCCTGACCCCGACCCGGGAACTCGCCCTCCAGGTTGCCGAATCGTTCAAGACCTACGGCAAGCACACCAGCTTCTCCGTGGCGGTGATCTTTGGCGGCGTCGGCCAGCGCCCCCAGGAAGATGCCCTGCGCCGGGGTGTCGACGTGCTCGTGGCCTGCCCGGGTCGCCTACTGGACCTGTTCAACCAGGGTTTCGTGGACCTGTCCGCGCTCCAGGTGTTCGTCCTCGATGAGGCCGACCGGATGCTCGACATGGGCTTTATCCACGACATCAAGAAGATCGTCGCCCAGATCCCCCGCCTGCGCCAGACGCTGTTTTTCAGCGCCACCATGCCCGGCGAAATCCGGGCCTTGGCCGGTGGCCTGCTGCACCAGCCGGAAACGGTGTCGGTGACCCCGGTGAGCAGCACCGTCGATCGGATCGACCAGGCCGTCTACCACCTGTCGGTGAACGCCAAGCAACCCCTGCTGCACCACCTCCTGGCGGATCCCGCCTGGAATAAGGTCCTGGTGTTCACCCGGACCAAGCACGGCGCCGACCGGGTGGTGAAGAACCTCCTGCGCGATGACATCCAGGCCGCGGCAATCCACGGCAACAAGAGCCAGAACGCCCGGGTAAAGGCCATCGAGGACTTCCGCTCCGGCAAAATCCGGGTGTTGGTGGCCAGCGACATCGCCGCCCGGGGCCTGGATATCGACGCGGTCACCCATGTGGTCAACTTCGAGGTGCCCAACGAGCCCGAGACCTACGTCCACCGGATCGGGCGGACCGGCCGGGCCGGGGCCGCGGGTTCGGCGGTGAGCTTCGTCGCCGGCGAGGAACGGGCCTACCTGAAGGACATCGAGCGGATGATCCGCAAGAACGTGCCGGTGCTCAACGTGCCGACCAATCTGCCGGTGCTGGCGGCGCCGGTGGAACCGGATCGCCCGGCCTTCGCCCATCGCGGCCGGGGCGCCCCCCAGGGCCGGCCCGCCGGCGGCCGTCCGGCCTTCGGCGGCACGAACCGCGGCGCACCGCGCCATGGCTTCCACAAGCGCTCCGACCGGGGCGGCGGCTCAGGCAACGGCGGCGCTCGCTAAATCTGGAAAACGCAATTGGAGCGCACCACTTGCGTTTCCAGACGCACTATTTTTGTATAAAAGCCGTCAAGGCAAAGAATAATACAGCGGAAAAACTGCAAAAAAGCCAGTTCATCTGCGGGAATGAGGTTAAAACCGCTCGGGCAGCCGGTGCCCCCGGCTGAAATCCGCCGCCGCCAGGGCCTTGCCCCCGGGGGCCTGCAAGCGGGTGACCAGCACTGAGCCACGACCGCATCCCACCCGGATGCGGTCGTTTGTTTGGTGAACCACGCCGACGGCCAGATCTGAGTCCAGCAACGGTTCCACTGACAGGATCTTCAAGCGCTCGGACCCCAGGGGCACCCAGCAACCCGGGGCCGGGGTATAGGCCCGGACCCAGCGGTCCAGGTCCACGGCATCCACCGTGAAATCCAGGCGACCGTCCTCGCTGGTCAGTTTGCGGCAATGGCTCACCAGGGCGGGATCCTGCTCCACCGGGACCAACTTCGGAGCATCCAGGAATCGTCCCAAGGCCGCTGCCGCAGCCTGGGCCATGGCGTCGTGGAGCTCCCCCAGAGTCGTCCGGGGGCCGATGGGGACTTCCTCGGCCAAGTACATCGCCCCGGCATCCAGACCCCTCACCATCCGCATCACCGTCACCCCCGTGGTGGTGTCACCGGCGCGAATCGCCGCCTGAAGAGGGCTGGCCCCCCGGTATTTCGGCAGCAACGACGCATGAAGGTTGATGCACCCCTGGGCCGGCCGGTCGAGAACATCCCGGCGAAGGATCTCGCCATAGGCCATGACCACCGCCAAATCCAAACCGGCGAAACGGGGATCCCCGGCCTGGCCCTTGAGGGTTTCCGGCTGCCACACCGGCAAGCCCAGGGCCTGGGCCGCCTGCTTCATCGCTGGCGGAGTCAGCTTGTTGCCCCGGCCCGCCGGGCGGTCGGGCTGGGTGATGACGCAGGTCACCGTGGTCCGAGCCGCCAGCAGGCGCAGGGCGGGGACGGCGATGTCGGGGGTGCCGCAAAAAATCGTATTCACTGGGATTCCCTGGGCTTATTGCTCTATCGATTTGTCCGGTCGTCCGGTCGTCACCTGAACGCTGCGACCTCCCGGCGTCAATGCCGGGGGAACAGGGGGAACAGGCCAAAGACCCAGGCGTATAGCAGACCAAGCCCGGAAAACGCCAGCAGATGCAGGACCAGGATGGGCAGGGGGATCGGCAATTCCTGGACCATCGCCAGCAGGTGATCCACCACCCGGCCCACGGCGGCGGTGGTGAACAGCACCAAACCGCCCAGCAGACCCAGGTTCACCCCCATCAGCCACAGGACCTTGCCCCAATTGGGCAGGCCGCTGCCCTGGACCTCCCGCTGGGCCAGCTCCATCAACAACGCGGTGAGCAATGCCGCCTCGGCCCCCACCAGGGCCTTGTGGCGCAGCCAGGCGGGGGTCCAGCCTCCTTTGCTTTTGCCCCCCTTGGCCATTTACCGACTCCAGGTCAGACTGTCTCGGATGGTCCGCGCCAGGTCGTGCTGGCGCTTCCAGCCGGTCAGGCGCTCCAACTTGCGGGTATCCGGCAGGCGGCGCTGCATGTCCTCGAAGCCACCCTCGGGGAAGGCCGTGGCGTAGGGAATGGGCTGGATCAGCGAGGTTGAGCCCGCCGCCGCCACTACTTTTCCCGCCAGGTCGCCGATGGTGACTTCTTCGTCGGAACCGATGTTCACCACCTGGCCCACCGCCGCCGGGGTGTCCAGCAAGGCGAGGATCGCCGCCACCGCGTCGGCAACGTGGAGGAAACAGCGGCTCTGCCGGCCCGAGCCATGGACCTCCAGGGGCGTACCGGCCAGGGCCGCCCGGCAGAACCGGGGCAGGACCATGCCGTAGTCCGGGGACTGGCGGGGCCCGGTGACATTGAAGAACCGGGCGATGGTCACCGGCAATTGCTGTTCATGGAACCAGGCCAGGGCAAGGAATTCGTCCATCAGCTTGGCGCAGGCGTAGGACCAGCGATGGAGACTGCTGCTGCCAATTACACTGTCGTCATCTTCGGCGAAGGCCGGCCGGGTGCTCTTGCCGTAGACCTCACTGGTGGAGGCAAAAAACAGCGGCAGACGGCGCTCCGCCGCAGCGGCGAGGATGGTCTCGGACCCCACCAGATTGGTGCGGATCCCCGCCACCCGCTCCTGCATGATCTTGCGCACCCCCACCGCGGCGGCGAGGTGGACCACGTGGTCCACGTCGGCCATGGCCCGTTCCGCCAGGGCTGCGTCCACCACCGAGCCGGTGACCACCGTCAATCCCGGATGGTCCCCCAGTCCCGCCAGATTGGCCCGACTGCCGGTGCTGAAATCGTCCAGGATACGCACCTGGTCGCCCCGGGCGATCAGGGCTTCGGCGAGGTGGCTGCCAATGAATCCGGCCCCGCCGGTGATGAGGTAACGCATGTCAGCACCAGCGTCCCGACCCCCCGGGATGTCTCAAGGGCGGAGGATCACCCCCTGGGATGCTGCATCAACTACCCGCCCCCCTAATCTCCCTGGTACGCGATTGACACCTTCCCGGCAAAGCGAACCTGCCGTGCGCCCCATGGACCGCTACACCTTCATCCTGCGTGCCTGCTCTGAGGAGATCCGTCCCGCGGTGGCGCTCCTGCTGAGCCGGGCGTTCAGCCTGAAAGATGCTACCTGCACCTCGATCGCGGCTTCAGCGCCGATCATCCTCCTGACCGACCTAACCCAGGAGGAATGCGTGGTGATGAAGGTGGTTCTCAGCGGTTTCCGCCGGGCTGGAGCCACGACGGAATTCCTGACCACCATTCCCGATGATCTGCCTAAAATCGACTGGCCCCGGCGGCCCCAGGTCTTCAAGCGGGATATCATGGAGCACGTCCTGGATTTCCAGGCCCAGGTGCCCATGCCCAACGGCATCCAGGAATCCCTGATCAATCTCTTACTCATCAATCTCCGTCCTGGATCCGGGGTTTCCCGTCCGGGAACCGTCCGAGTCAACAACTCGGGGGCGCATCAGATCAACAAACCTTCAGAGTTCCGGGGGATCCAACTCCCGGAAATCACGCCGTTTGGCGGCCAGGCCGTGCTATCCTCCGGCCCCGCCATGACGCCCCCAGGCGGCGTGGTCAGCGATCCCACGGCCAGGTTGAATGAATTGTTCCCCGACGATGACAGCATGGGATTCGTCCCCAACAACCAGGATATCAACAACATCCTGAACAAGCTGCTGCCCGATGAGGATACTTCAGGCAGTGGACCCATCGGCTCCAGCTCATCGGGCCGGCGGGCGGCGGTGGCGCCCACGGGACACGCCGTGTTCCTCGCCAAAATCGCCGACGAAAGCCGGCGCCAGAAGGCCGTGCCCCTGATCGCAGAATTGGCAGGAATCACCACCGAAGAAGCGGACGCCCGTTCCAAAAAGGTGATCATCCCCGTACTCAAGGGGGCGAGCAAAGAGGACGCCGAGTCCGCCAAGCAAAAGTTTGCCAAGATCGGCATTCTTGCCCGGGTCAAAGGCCCGGAATAACCGGCCCTTTCCGATGGCCCCGCCTGCTCCGCCGGTACTCCCGGCGGGTTCCGCCACCACCTGCGATGTCCTGGGCCTGACCAGCGACCAGTTCGCCCAGGCCGCCCGCTTGGTCCTACCGGTGGGCCATGGGATCGCCCACCGACTCTATCCCGAGGCTTTCTCCGCCGGCCGCCTGGCGGTGGACCGGCATCCGGTGAGCGCCGGTAGCGCCGCCACCTGGCTCCGCCATTTCCGCGTGGGCCTGCTCGACATCGTCCGCACCGTGGAGGAGGACACCCCGTCCGGGATCACCGCCAAGGCCGTGCTGCGGACCCACGATGGCTACGAAATCGAATGCGTGCGCATCCCCATGCACCGGGACGCCGACGGGACGATGGCCTTCACCCTGTGCATCAGCAGCCAGGTGGGTTGCAAGATGGGCTGCACGTTCTGCGAGACCGGGCGCATGGGGCTGCTGCGGAACCTCACGGCGGCGGAGATCGTCGCCCAGGTGGTCACCGTCCGGGCCTGCCTGGGCTGGGAGCCCCGGAACCTGGTGTTCATGGGCATGGGCGAAGCCCTGGACAACGTGGATCAAGTCATCCAGGCCCTGCGCGTCCTGATCGACAAACGGGGCCTGCACTTCAGCCACGAACGCCTGACCGTCTGCACCAGCGGCCACGCCGAAGGCATCGCCCGCCTGGCGGAGTTGGGGTGGAAGCGCCTGAACCTGTCCATCAGCCTGAACGGGGCGGATGACGAGCTGCGTTCCCGGATCATGCCGGTGAACCGGCGCACGCCCCTGGTGGAACTGCAGCGGATCCTGGCCCAGTACCCCCAGCGGCGGAATTTCACCCTAGGCGTCAACTGGTGCCTGCTGCCCGGGCTCAACGACCGGCGGGAGGACGCCGCCTTGATTCGGGAATTCTGCGCCCCCCTGGGCCGGGTGCTGATCAATGTCATCCCCTTCAATCCCGGCGGCGCCCCGATCACCCGGGCCCCCACCGAGGATGAAGTGGTCCAGTTCATCGCCTGGCTGCGGGAAGAAGGCCTGCCGGTGCGCCGGCGAATGACCAAGGGGCGGACGATCATGGCCGCCTGCGGCCAGCTGGGGAATGCCGACCTGCGGAAGAAGCGCCGGGGCGATCTCCCCGCCACGCTCGAGGCGCCCGCGCCGCTCGTTGCCCCTGCCGCCGACGCCTGAGCATCCCCGCCCATGTCCCGTCGTTGGCGCATCCGTCTGACCTGGCTGCTGGTAATCCTGGGCGTCCCCGTGGCCCTGGTCTGCCTGGCGGTGTTCCTGATGACCAGCGGCCGCCTGGAACAGGTGATCTCGGCCCAATACGCCTCGATCTTCCCCGGGCACCTCTCCATCGGCCGGGTCGCGGTCCTCGGCCCAGATGAATTCCTGATCACCGACATGCAGATCGGCGAGGGCCTCCACCGCCCCCTGGTGATCTGCGCCCGGGCCACCGCCAAGGCGGACATCTTCAACGGCAAACTGCTGAGCCTGAAACTGGAAGGCGTCCAGGGCTACCTGGACGAAGACAACTTCCATCTCCTCCAGAGGATCATCAAGGCCAGCGACCTTATTCCGCCCACGGTTCCCCCGGTGGAATGGGCCCTGGATGCCGAGGGCGCGGTGGATTTCCCCACCGAATCCCGGATTACCGGGGCCTACGCCCGGGGCCGGATCGTCGGTCCCCTGTTCGACCTGGACTGCGGCTGCCGCCTGGATGGCCGGCCGGTACGGGTGCGGGTGTCGTCCAAGGCCCTGGCCGCCGAGGCCAACCGCATCCACATTCAGCTCACGGACGCCGTGGTGGAGCCGAGCAAAGCCCTGGCCACCATCACCGCCCTGGGGATGCTGCCGCCGACCCCACCCCTGATCGGCGACCGGCTGCCCCTGTTGATGGACGTGTCAGGCAGCCTGATCACCCGGGACACCGCAGAATTCCGCTTCGGCGCCGATGCCACCCTGCGCTGGATCACGACCCCGGAACGGGGCGGCGGTACCCTGAACGCCCGCCTGGATGCGGACCGCCACCGGGTCACCATCACCCAGATCCGTTATGACGACCAGGATCTGGGGAGCATCGGCATGCGCCCCGGGGATCCGACCGGCACCCTGGTGATCGACCAGGACCGGGAAAACGTGACCCTCACCGCGGATGCCTGGCGCCCGGGCCCCAAGCTGGGTCTGCCCCCCAACCTGCCCGTGGACGCCGGGCTGCGGATCCTGCCCCGGCTAAACCTGGTGAATGCCTGGAAGGCAGGCTCCACTCGGATCGGCCTGACCGGGGCCGGGGTCAGTCATTCCCGTCTTGATCTGGAACGGACCGGGGATGGCCCTCTGGTGCTCACCGCCCAAGAACTGCCCCTCCAGCTCCTCCAGAATTCGATCCCCGAGGAGGTCACACTCACGGGGGGCCAGATCACCGACCTGAACGCCCGCTTCCAGATGCTCCATGGGTTTTCCCAGGCCACCCTGCAACAGGTCACCCTCCAGGCGGTCCAGGCCCGGGCTTCCACCTTCGGCTGGTCCTTCGGCCCGGTGGATGGCAAGCTGATCCTCGACCCGACGCCGGACGGCATGGTCGCCCAGGCCACCCTGCCCATGGGCACCCTACGCTGGGAAAGCCGCCCCCAGGCCACCGGCATCCATGGCACGATCACCACCGAGTTGGACGCCATCGAGGCCCTCCTGGCCCGGGTCCACGCCCCGATGACCCTCCCCGAATTACAGGGTAAAGTAGCCGCAACCGTGACGTATGGGCCAGCCGGGGAAACCGGCGGACGTGGCCAACAGCAGGCCACCTTCGAGCGCCTGGACCTGCGGGGTGTAGCCATCCGTGCCCGGCCTGCGGCCCAGCAAGCTGGAGATTCCAGCCTGAGTACCCTCCAAGGCGTGTCGGCCGACCTGCGGGGGCAGCTCCGCTGGGGCGGCGACCAGCCCCTGCGCATCAAACTGGGGGGTCAATTGCGCTCAGGTCGGATCCGCCTGCCGGGCACCTGGCTCGATCTGGCGACCCGGACCCCAATCTTCACCGCTGGCTTGGCCATCGAGGGTCCAGGCCGGGGCGTGAGCCTGGACGAGCTGCTGGTCCGGGCCGCCCAACCCGGGGGCAAGCCGGTCACGGATAGCTACTCCGCGCAATTTTCTGGTACCGTGGACGGAGACGGCAACGGGACCATCAAGGGCTTGGTGGATCACGCCGACCTCGCCTGGGTCGAACATGCCGTGGCCAAAAGCGGCGTCGACCTGGCTGGGCAAGGGGCGATCACCTGCACCACGACCTTCAAATCCGGTGACATCGACACGGTCGAAGGGCATTTTCTGCCCCTGGATGCCGACTTGGCCATTGGCAAACGCTTCCGCGCCACCGGAATTACTGGGGCGATCCACTTTCTGATGGAGCGCCCGGTGTCCGAACGACCTGGCAAATAACATGACCTACCAGACCCTGACCTCCCAGGCCGAAGCCGAAGCTCTGATCGCCGGGCCGGCACCGGTCTGGATCCTCAAGCATTCCAACGCCTGTCCGGTGAGTTTTGCCGCGTTGGAACAATTCGAAGCCCACCTCGCCAGCCAACCCCTGGGGGCAGGGCTGGTGGTCATCCAGGAACAACGACCCCTCTCCAACTGGTTGGCGGTACGTCTGGGCTACGTCCATCAGAGTCCGCAATTGTTCCTGATCGTCGGCGGCAAGGTGGCGTGGCAGGCCAGCCATTGGGGTATCACCGCCGAGGCCATGGCCAAGACCATCAAGGCCCATGTCCCCGGCTGAAACCTGAAAAAGACGAACCCATTGGTCTAACGGTTAACGCCCCGTGTGGCGCACAACGGAATGCCTGCGACATCGTATCTCATGTAAAGCGCCCGAGGATCATCGTATCGCCCACCCGATGATCCCATCCGTGAGCAGGGGGCGCGACGGCATTCTGGTATTCTAGCCATCCGCACCCTCCCGCCCCCGGGGCTCCCCATGGCCCAGCACGTCCCTGTCAGCACCGATGCCCCGGACGCGGACCAGCCGGGCGTGTACAAGGTCGGAACTCAGACTTACCCTAAATGCCGCATTGAATTTTCACGCGGAGGCGCGGAGACGCGGAGACGCGGAGACGCGGAGAACACCGTTCTTTAGCGCTGAACCAACGTCATCGACGGATCAGCCACCTGGTGAACATTGATTTCTGGTTCAACCTCTTGTCTTCTCCGCGCCTCCGCGTCTCCGCGTGAATCCATCGCCAGATTTAGACTTACACCTTGGGCAGCCTGGTCGTCCTGTTCGCCTTCCTGATGCTGGGGGATTTCGCCTACGCCCTGATCGCCCAGCAGCACATGACCGCTATGATGGGCATCGGGGTTGGCAAGGTCCTCGACAGCTTCCTCAACCACGACTACCGAACGACCTTCCTGATCTCCGGCGCGATCGCTCTGGCGGGGGCCACCTTGTGGACCATCCTGTACTGCAAATTCAAAATCCTGGGTGGTCTGAAGGGTTACCAACCCCCGAGGCTCTAGGCTGCGGGCCGGGCACCTGCCAAGGTGCCCAAGGCCTGGACGGTGGATAACAGTCCAGCGTTCTCTTCGGTGAGCTGCTCGCTGCCATGGGCGAGTTCCTCGGCCCGGGCTGCCGTGGCCTGGACCGACTGATCCAACTCAGTGACCGCACGGCTGATCTGCTGGACGTTGATGGACTGTTCATTGATCGCGGCGGACACCTCGGAGATCCGATTGGTCACTTGGCGGGAAGATTCCACCAGCCCATCCAAAGTTCGGGGCAGATCCTGGCTGAGGTAACTCGTGAGTTCTCCCCGGGTTTCTTGGGCAATGATCAGGATTTCCGCCACCAAGGTGGTATTGGCCTCGATCAGCTGGGCGGTGGATTTGGCCTCTGCTGAACTGCGCTGGGCCAGGCGGCGGACTTCATCGGCGACCACCGCGAAACCCGCCCCCTGCTCACCGGCCCGGGCAGCCTCCACGGCGGCATTGAGGGCCAGCAAATTGGTCTGGAAAGCGATGTCATCAATGGTGGTGACCACCGCCGATGCCTTGCGGGTACCTTCCTCTATCCGCTGGATGGCCTGGGACAGCCGTTCCAGACTTGCCTGCAGCCGTTGATTGGCGGCCTGGGAATCCCGGGTCCCCGCCTGGGCCTGGGCCAGTGCGGAATGAGCGATGTTATCCACTTCGGTGGCGCTACCGGCAGTGGTCTTGGCGAGGTCCGCCAATTCGTGGAGGGTGGCCGAAGTCTCTTCCAGGCTGGTGGCCTGGCCCTGGGCCGCCTGGCTGAGCGCGGGACTCGCCTGGGCCAGCATCTGGCCGACGCTGGCTACGCCATCCGCCCGACGCTGGAGATTCCCGACCATTTCCAGGATTTTCCGAACCAGGCGAATGGCAATGAGCACGGCGATGAGCGTCCCCACCAACAAGCCGACAGTGGTGGTGGCCATGACGATGTTCCGGGTCCAGATGCTGTTGTCGGCAATTTGCTGGCTGCGTAGCTGGGCGGTTTCCACCCCCTTCTGATGCATTTGCTGGAGGGCGCTGACATCGATTTTCGCCCCATGGTCGATGAGCACCTGGCAGTCCAAGCGGGCCGCCACCTGGGTCCGGGTCAAGTCGTACACCGCTTCGAAACGGGAGGTCAAGGCCTTGAGGGATTCCTGTTCGGGAGGCGTCAGATCGGGGATCGCCTGGAGTTTCTCCAACCCTTTGTGGAATTGGGGATTGGCGACATTCATCAAGGTGGTCTGATCCTCGGCCGCCAGGAGGGCCATCACCCCCCGGGTCAGGGCATCGTAGCCCTTGGGTTCCCGGGCCTGGAGGCTTAGGGTGGCCCGGGTCGCTTTGGAAAGAACCAGGCGCTCTTCCGCCAAGGACGCTCCGCGCTGCAGATACTCACCCGCCAGGACCAGGGCCCGGTCCACCGATGCGGCCAAGTCCTTCTGCATGACCTTCACCCGCTGGATCCATTCACCCCCCTGGGCTTCCCGTTCCAAGACCCCGGATTTATCTTCCTGCAGCAGGGTCAATTGATCCGTCATCCCCTTCACTTCACCCTGGGCCACCTGGGCCACCTCCGCCAGGCGATGGGGTTCCCGGACCAGGAATGCCGCCTGGATCTGCAGGCGCAGGTGCTCGCTGTGATCGACAAGATCCAAGACCGCCGCATGGAACGGCTGCTCTGCCAACTGACTCCGGCTTAAGACGGCCAGTTGATTCAACAGAACCACGGTGATCGCCAAGTTGAGCAGGATGGTCAGGACCAGGGCGATCACCGACAACAGGGAGCGTCTGAGCATGGCGGACTTCTAGCGTACAGGTGGAGGGAATGGACCCGGACCAGTCACTTCAGTTTGTTGACCACCTTCTGGCAATGCTCGATGACTTCCTGGAGTTCCGACTGGATCCGCTTGAGCTGTTCAGGCTTGTGCTCCTTGGCCCACAGGCCGGCGGCGATGTGGGCCGTGGCCGGATGGACGAACAGATCGATGGGATTGGCGAAGTGCTCGTTTTCCTCCACCGTCAGGTCGATGCCCAATTCCTTGCCGTGGGCCTTGGTGATGGCCTCGGATTCAAACTGGGCATCAATGTCCGCCAAGGACAACGCTGTCAGGCCGTCCTTCCTGGCGACGATGAAGTCCATCAACTTAGCCCCGACGGGATATTTGGCCTTGTACTGGGTGGCGAAATAGACCGCCAGGCTTTCCATCGCCACAAGATCCTTTTGGGCGGCGGGGACATCCAGCTTGCCGACCACCGCCTGTTCGATGACGCCGCTGGCCAACTTGCTGAAGACCGCGGCCTTGTCGTCGAGTTCGGCTCCGAACAAGCCGATGGCCGTCGCGGCCAGCAGAGCGATGGTGGAAAGTACCGAGCGGAAAATTGCGATGGGGTGCTTCATGGGGAAACATACCCCAGGATTTTACCCGTCGCAACACCCATCGGATTCACGCTGGAAAACGCAATTGGAGCGCACCACGTGCGTTTCCAGACGCACCATTTGGGTGAAACAACCGTCGAGGCAAAGACTTGAAAAATACAGCGGGGATTCTGCAAATGGCCAACTCAACTGCGTTATTGAGGTTCACATCAACAGCGCCAGCCAGCCCAGCAGGGTGACGGGGGACAGGGTGGTGGTGGCCACCACCACCGCTGCCATCAGCTTATCATCCCCCCCCAATTGCCGGGCCATGGCCCCGGCAATCACCGCCGTGGGACAGGCCATAAGCAGGGTCATTGCCGCCGTGGCCGTGGATCCTGCCCCCAAGAGGTGGCACAGGCCCCAGGTGCCGGCTGGCACCAACACCAGCTTGCCGACAACGATGGCCCCCACGAGTCCCGGCTGCCGGCGCACGGTGGACAATTCCAGGTCGGCCCCGGTCACCAACAACGCCAGGGGCACGGCCGCCGCCCCCAGCAAGTCCACGGCGGTGCCAACCCAGGTGCCGGTGAGGGCTCCGGGCCGCCACAAGCTCAGCAGGGATCCGATCACGCAGGCCCCGATGATGGGATTGCGGGGCAGTTCCACCACGCTGTGACGCAGGCCAATCCAGCTGAGGCCATGGTAGGGCAGGCGGAAGGCCACCACCGAGCCGACATTGAAGGTGATCACCATGGCCGCCAGGCACAGGGCGAACGCCGCCAGCAATTCCGTGCGCAGGGCCGGGGCCAGGGTCGCCGCCACCAGGGTGATCACCGGCAGGCCGACAAAGGCGCTGTTGGCCCGGGCGGTCCCGGTCATCACCGTGCCCCGGACCCCGGGATCCTGGCCCCGGCTGGTCCACCAACCCACCACCAGGGCGGCGATGAAGGCGATGAATCCAGCGAGCAAAGCCGGGCCGTCGAAGCTGGCTCGGAGATCCGCCCGGCTGCATTCGATCAACAACCGAGCCGGCAGGATCGCCCAGAACAGCAGACGCCCCAGTTCCGCCCCCGCCGCCGGGGTCAGCACCCCGGCGACCCGCAGGCCCCGGCCACCGGCAATCAGCAGCACCACCGGAGCCAGGGCCCCGAGGAGGGTCAGCAGCCGATCCATCGCTGATTCACTTGGCCCTGGGATTGGTCAAGAATCGACGCAGGTCCTCGACCTCCCGTTCGGGATCCAGACCGTGGTCCTTGTCGTATTCCCGCCAATCCACGGCGATCCCATGGGCCTTCAATTCGGCTGTCTGGGGCCGCGTGGCAGCGATGGGCAGGACATCATCCCAGCGCCCATGGGTCATCAGAATCCGCTGACTGCGGGCGGTAGGGGCCAAACCCGCCGGAAAACGATCCAGGGCATGGATCCAACCGCTGATGGCGGCGATCCCGGCAAACTGCCGGTCCATCGTCAACGCCAACTCCAGAACCATCAGGCAGCCCTGGCTGAAGCCCACCAGGCGCAAATCCGCCCCGTGAATGCCCCGGGTGGTTTCCAGGTGGTCCAACAATTCGATCAGGGCTGCGCGACTGCGCGCCACTCCGGTGGGATCCGGGGAATGGGTCGCCCAATCGATGTCGAACCACGACCAACCCGGCCCATAGGCCTGGGGCGCCTGAACGAAAATCCACCCCGCCCCCGGTGGCGCGATCAACGGCACCGCGGATTTCCAGCCTTCCTTGCTGTCCCCCAGACCATGCAGGACCAGGCACCAGGGACCACCCTTGGGGGGCACGATGTCGTGGACCAGCATCAGGTCCCTTTCAACGCCGCAGCCGCCGCCATCAACTGCTTCACCATCGCGGTCAGGCCATTGGCCCGATTCGGCGACAGATTCTGGTCCAAACCCAGTTCCTCGATGAAGGCCGGGGGCGCCGCGAGAATCTCCGCCGGGGTCCGTCCGGAATAGACATGGACCAGCAATGCGGCCAGGCCCTTGGGGATCGCCGCATCGCTGTCTGCCTGATAGACCACCTTGCCGCCGGCGGCGGCGGCGTGGAGCCACACCGTGCTGCTACAGCCCCGGACCTTCAGATCGTCGGTCTTCAAGTCCTCGGCCATGGGGGGCATGGCCCGGCCCAGGGCGATGATCTTCTGGTAGCGTTCTTCCCAGCCCGGGAGGGCCTGGTACTCATCGACGAGGGCGGCTTGGATGGAAAAGATGGAGGCCATGGGCGGGAATGATGGTCAAGAACGGGCGATGGCCAGCCCGGCAACCCCGGCGGCCCCGATCAGACCGCCGATCAGGCCCCGGGGCCGGGGCCGTTCACCGTCAAACCACCAGACCAGGGGAATGACCACCACTGGCACCAAGGCCAGCACCGCCTGGACGATCCCGGCGGGCAGACGGGCCAGAGCCGTCTGGTAGGCGGCGATCCCCAGGGCCGGACCGAGAATCGACGTCGCCAGCAACCAGGGCCAGGCAATTCGCCAGGCCGGCCGGGTGCGGGTTTCCGCACCCCGACCCAACAGCAGCACCAGGGGCATGAAGACCACCCCCCCAAGATTCCGCAGCAGCGCCGCATCCAGGCCCGGCATGGGCGTGCCGGCGGCGATGGCCGCGGCGTAGCCCGAGCGGCTGGTCACCGCTCCCAGGGCCAGGCCCACGGCGGACAGCACGCCGAACAGGCAACCCCAGGCGAATTGCCCGGCCAACGGATGGTCCTCGTCCCGGCCGGGAATCAGGGCTAAGGCCACGCCCCCCAGGATCACCCCCATCCACAGGACCTCCGCCGGATGCAGGGCCGTGCCCAGCCACAGCCATTCGATGAAGGCCCCCAGGGGCGCCCCCAGGCAATGGGTGAACAGGGCCGGCAACCTAGCGCCCAAACGTTGGTAGCTGATGAACAAACAGGTGTCGCCAAAACCCAGGGCAATCACCCCCGAAGCGACGAACCACCAGGCCGCCGGACCCCAGGACGCTGGACCGACCGCGAACAGCCAGCCGGCCAGGATGATGCTAGCGATGATCAGCCGGCAAAAATTCGCCAGCCCCGGCCCCAGGTGCTTCGCGCTCCGCGCCGAGGCGATGCTGGAACTGGACCAGCAGAGGACGGTGAGCAGAGCGAATAACATGGCGCGGCGCAGCCTGGGAGGGCTGCGCCGCTGCCAAGGGGATCATTGGTCGCCCCCGGTCCGGTCGGATCGTCGTCAGCCTGTGGCTCGACATCCCCGGTGGAGGGGATGCTCCTTCCGAACTAAAGGCGAAAATCTCATTTCGCGCCGGGTTTGGCCTCGCCATCTCCTTTGGTTTTTTTGCCGTCTTTGCCGTCTTTGCCGTCTTTGCCGTCTTTGCGGGCTTCATGGAGAGCCCGCAACTCCTCGCGACCGGCCTTCATCTCGGCCTCGGACAACTGACCGTCATGGTCGCTATCTAGCTTGGCAAACAGCTCGGGATGCTTTTCCTTCAACTTGGCTGCCATGGCACTGCGCATCGCCGCCCGCTCTGTCTCGTCCACCTTGCCATCCTTGTTGCCATCGGCTTTTGACCGCAATTCCTCTCGTCCGGCCTTCATCTCAGCTTCAGATAACTGCCCATCATGGTCGGTGTCCAGCTTGGCGAACATGTCGGGATGGTTGGTTTTCAGACGGGCAGACATGGCCGCCCGGGCCGCTGCTTTTTCACTGTCATCCAGCTTGCCGTCGTGATTGGCGTCGAATTTGTCCAGCATTTCCTGTTGATGTTTGCCACCGTGGGGCCCCTCACCAGGTCCAGGACCCGCGGGTTCGGCGGCTGCGGCGAAGGCCACAGAAGCGGCCAGAAGGGCAACGAGGGGGAGTATACGCATGGAAGGCTCCTGGTTGGGATGATGGCTCTATTCTACCACCAGGGCGACGGTGTCGCTGTGGGAATCAGCCGCAACCGGGATGACGTTCGTCAGCTGCTTGTCAGATCCCGGCGCAGGGGATGGGGGAGCTTTCCCACACCGGACACAGATCCCGTCAGCTTTCCATCAGTCTCCTGGCGGCTGAGGCGGCGCAGCCGACGCAATGGTTGCGGATGTTGCGTCCCGGTCATCCCCCGGAAGGCTCCCCCATGCCTGCACCGGAACCGTCGTCAGCCCTTTCCCCAGAACTCTCGGAAAAATCACGGCGCTTGGCGGACAGCCTCGCCAGCCTGCCCCGGGCCCAGGTGGCGTTTTCCGGTGGCGTTGATTCCACCTATCTGCTGCTGATGGCCCACCAAGCCCTGGGGGACCGGGTGGTGGCGGTGACTGCCGACAGCCCCAGCTTGGCCCGGAGCACCTTGGCGGAAGCCTGCGCATTCTGCCGCGACCGGGGGATCGCCCACCGGGTCGTCGCCACCGGGGAATTTGCCAATCCGGCCTACCTGGCCAACGATGGCCAACGCTGCTACCACTGCAAATCCAGCCTGCTGGAAGCCCTATCCGCCCTGGATGACTGCAGCCCGGCCCTGATCGGCGCGATCACCGACGACCTGGGGGACCACCGTCCGGGGATGCAGGCCGCCCGGGAACGCCAGGCCCGGTTCCCCCTGATCGAGGCCAATCTCAGCAAGGCCGACGTCCGGGCCCTGTCCAAGGCCCTGGGCCTCGCCACCTGGGACCGCCCGGCGGAGCCCTGCCTGAGCAGCCGGGTGCCCTACGGCGAACCGGTGACCATCGCCGGCCTGGGGATGATCGAACAGGCGGAAGCCGCCCTGCGCTTCCACGGCTTCGCCACCTGCCGGGCTCGCCACCACCAAGTCGGCGGCTCCGGCCCCACGGCCACCGGCCACCTCTGCCGCCTGGAAGTCCCGGATGCCGACATCCCCCGCCTGGTGGAACTACGGAGCGTGCTGGTGCCCGCGCTGAAACGCCTGGGCTACGCCCAGGTGACGGTGGATCTTGCGGGTTTCGCCTCGGGCGGCCTCAACAAGCTGCTGCCATGAGCCAGAACTTGGACCTGGATTTCCAACGCGCCGCCCGCTGCGGCTTCCCCGAGGTGATCTTCGGCCAAGGCAAGACCGTGGAGGAGATCCTCGCCGCAATCAGCCGCCTCCACGCCGCCCACGGCAAGGTTTTGGCCACCCGCCTGGCCCCAGACGCCCTGGCCGCCCTGACCACCGCCTTCCCCGCCGGCACCCCCTGGCCCCGGGGCCGCTGCTTCACCCTGGGCGCCCCTACCGCCGACGGCACCACGTTGGGCCCCGTCGCAGTCCTCAGCGCCGGCACCGCCGACCGCCCGGTGGTGGACGAATGCCTGGCCACCCTGGCCATCCGGGGCATCCGCGCCGAGGTCTTCGCCGACTGCGGCATCGCCGGCCTGCACCGCCTGCTGCACCACCTGGAAGCGATCCGCGCCTGCCGCGCCGTGATCGCCATCGCCGGCATGGAAGGCGCGCTGCCCTCGGTGGTGGGCGGCCTGGTGGACCTGCCGGTGATCGGCGTCCCGACCTCGGTGGGCTACGGCATCGCCGACGGTGGCCGCACCGCCCTGCACGCGATGCTCACCAGCTGCGCCGCCGGCGTAGTGGCGGTGAACATCGATAATGGTTTCGGGGCGGCGATGCACGCGGCGGCGATTTGCGGAAAATGAGGGAAAAGTTGAATGCTCGAATGCTCGAATGCTCGAATGCTCGAATGCTCGAATGCT
>CANIXE010000009.1 GCA_947470885.1 Planctomycetota bacterium | reverse complement strand
GCCTCGGTTGCCGTCGGGTTGGGCGCGTTTCACCACGCGATCGGGATAGGCCGCCAACAGCAGGCGGGGGATCAGGGCATAGGCTTCCGGGGAACAGCGGCGATTTTTCTGGCCGAGCATGTTCAGCAAATCGTCCCGGACCTTGCTGGCTTCCCGGGCGGCCATGGGGTCGATGCCCCGGTCCCGCAGGCCGAAGTGGAAGTTGGCGCGTTCCGCTTCGTCCAGGCAGGCCAGGCGATCGATGGCGTCGGCGACTTCCACGGATTTCGCCGGAGTGGTGTCGCCCCGGCGGGCGCGCATCCGCACATCCCGTTCCCCCACCAACGCGGCCAGGGTCGCCCCCAGGGCGGGTTCCCGGGCGGCGGTGGCATCCGTCAGCAACCGGCCCAGCCGGGGATGCACCGGCAGTTCCGCCAAGCGTTTACCCAGAGCAGTCAGCGGCCCGTGGCTGTCCACCGTGGCCGCGAGCATGGCCAGGAGGTCCTCGGCGGCCTCCAGGCGCTGTTCCCCCGGGGCTTCGAACCACGGGAAACGCCGGGTGTCCGCGTAGTCCCAGGCCTTCAGGGCCAGGATCGTCCCCGCCAGATCCACGCGCTGGACTTCGGGTTCCGTGGCGGCGGGGCGCTGGGCATCGATCAGGGGCGAGGCCAGGCGCACGCAGCGTCCTGGCGCCGTGCGCCCGGCCCGGCCTGCCCGCTGGGTCAGGCTGGCGCGACTGACTGGCTCCAGGCGCAATTCATCGAGGCCGGTAGTGGGATTGTGGCGGTTCACCCGGGCGGTGCCGGTGTCGATCACCGTGCGGATCCCCGGGATCGTCACCGAGGTTTCCGCGACATTCGTGGACAGCACGACTTTCGGTCGGGAAGCCGGGGCCAACGCCCGATCCTGCTCGTCCGGGGGCAGGCTGCCGTGGAGGGGCAGGATCTCCCGGTCCAGACCCAGGGCCTCCACCGCCCGCTGGCACTGGCGGATTTCCCCGGTGCCCGGCAGGAACACCAGGATGTCCCCGGCGTCCTCCCGGGCGGCTTCTTCGGCCACGGTGTCGGCCACCTGTTCTTCCAGGCGGCGGTCCGGCATCAGGGGGCGGTGGCGGGTGGTCACCGGGAAGGTCCGGCCCGGGGCGTCGATCACCGGGCAGTTCCCTAAGAACGTCGACACCGGCCCGGCGTCCAGGGTCGCCGACATCACCAGCAGGCGGAGGTCCGGGCGCAGGGTCCGGCGCAGTTCCGCCAGGTAGCCAATGCTCAGGTCGGTGTGCAGGCTGCGTTCGTGGAATTCGTCGAGAATCACGGCGTCCACGCCGTCCAGGTAGGGATCGGCGGCCAGCTGCCGGGTCAGGGAGCCCTCGGTCATCACCCACAGTTTTGTCTTGGCGCCGCCGACTTTTTCGAAGCGCACGCGGTAGCCGACTTCCTGGCCCAGTTGCCAGCCTTGTTCTTGGGCGATGCGCCGGGCCAGACTTTTCGCGGCGATCCGCCGGGGTTGGAGCAGGTAAACCTGGCCGGTGGTCTCCCGGGCCCAGGCGGGGGGCACCCGGGTGCTTTTGCCGGAACCCGGGGCGGCGATGACCACGGCGGCCCCGGGGCCCCGGAGGGCGGCGAGGATGGTGGGCAGGGCAGCATCGATGGGGAGTTCGATCACGGTGGGGGGTCATGGGGCCCGGGTCGCCGCTGGTCAAGCCCGGCCCCGCGATAACCTGCGCCCCTCCATGCGCTACCAGACTGACGACATCCGCATCGAGGGGCTTAAGCCCCTGCTTCCTCCCGCCATCCTGATGGAGGAGATTCCGCTGAGCGAAGCGGGCAGCGCCACCGTCGCCTTTGGTCGCAAGGCCGTGCAGGGCGTCCTCAACGGCACCGACGACCGGGTGGTCGCCGTCGTCGGCCCCTGTTCAATCCACGATGTGGAAGCCGGCGCCGAATACGCCGGCAAGCTCAAGGCCGTGGCCGACCGCCTGGCCGGCGAACTGGTGGTGGTGATGCGGGTCTATTTCGAGAAGCCCCGGACCACCGTGGGCTGGAAGGGCCTGATCAACGATCCCCTCCTGGATGGCAGCTTTCGGGTCAACGACGGCCTGCGCCTGGGCCGCAAGTTCCTCCTGGATGTGGCTGAGATCGGCCTGCCCGCCGGGGCCGAGTTCCTGGATCTGATCACGCCCCAATACCTGGCGGATCTGGTGAGCTGGGGCGCCATTGGCGCCCGCACCACCGAAAGCCAGTGCCACCGGGAACTGGCCAGCGGCCTGAGCATGCCCGTGGGCTTCAAGAACGGCACCGACGGCAATTTGCAGATCGCCATCGACGCCTGCAACGCGGCCGCCAATCCCCACCATTTCCTGTCGGTGACCAAGCATGGGGTCGCCGCCATTGTTGCCACCCGGGGCAATCCCGACGGCCACGTCATCCTCCGGGGTGCCGCCAGCGGTCCCAACTATGATGCCGCCAGCGTCACCCAGGTGGTGGCCGGCCTGACCAAGGCCAAGCTGCCGGTGCGCATGATCATCGACTGCAGCCATGGCAACTCGTCCAAGGACCACAATCGTCAGCCCCTGGTGGCCGCCGACATCGCCGCCCAGATCGCCGCCGGCAACCGGGCCATCAGCGGGGTGATGATCGAAAGCCACCTGAACGGTGGTCGCCAGAACCTGACCCCGGGCAAGCCCCTGGTCCGGGGCCAGAGCGTCACCGACGCCTGCCTGGCGTGGGACGACACCGTGCCGGTGCTGGAACAGCTGGCGGCGGCCGTCCAGGCTCGGCGCAAGCGCGGCTGAGTTTTCGAGGCCGGGAGCGCCGGCGGCCACGCCGGCATCGGGAGGGGGTGAGCCGGCGAGGGCGCCAGTGCTTCCAGGCACCATCTTCCAACATCGGTATCGCTCCGATGCCGGCGTGGCCGCCGGCGCTCCCGGGACGATCTTCGTGCATTGGTAACGCTCCGATGCCGGCGTGGCCGCCGGCGCTCCCGGGACGATCTTCGTGCATTGGTAACGCCTCGATGCCGGCGTGGCCGCCGGCGCTCCGGCCTTGGACCCCGCCGGCACTCCATAGAGTCCGCGCCCATGCGCATCTCCCTGGCCAGCGACCACGCCGCCGTCGCCCACAAACACGCCATCGCCGAACACTTGAAAGCCGCCGGCCACACGGTCACGGATTTCGGGACCGGCAGTGAAGCTTCCTGCGATTATCCCGACCATGGCCTGCCGGCCACCGTCGCCGTGGCCGAGGGTCGGGCCGACCGCTGCGTGCTGATCTGCGGCACCGGCATCGGCATGTCCATCGCCGCCAACAAGGTGAAGGGCATCCGCTGCGCTCTTGTTCACAGCGTGGACACCGCCAAGACCACCGCCGCCCACAATAATCCCCAGGTCCTGGCCATGGGAGCGCGGATCGTCGATATCCCCACCGCCCTGGCAATGGTGGATGCCTGGCTGACCACCCCGTTCGAGACCCGCCACCAGCGCCGCCTCGACAAGATCACCGCCTACGAGAATGCCCATCCGTCATGCTGACTGAACACGACCGCCTGATCCCCGATGCCGTGGAAGCCGCCTCCGACGTGGCCGGCCTTGCCGCCGCCAGCGGGGCCGAGGCCGCCGCCCTGGCCATCGCCGCCGTCCGGCTTGGCTCCACTGCCAGCATCCCCGCCCTGGTCGCCAAGCTGGCCGAGGACGGCGTGGCCGGTCTGGCTGCTGCTTGGGCCCTGGGCCATCTGGGGGCAGAAGCCGCCGTGTGCGCGGCAATTCCCGAAGGGCGCATCGACACCCGGCAGAACGGCTACCACGCCCTGGCGGTGACCGCCGCCCTGGGCAAGGCCACTCCTGCCCTGGCCGCCTGGCTGCGCACTCGGGTGGGCGCGGAACTGGAAAAAGCCAAGGCCGGGGGCACCGGCTTGGCGGACCACGCCCTCAAGGTCCTGGCCATTCTCGGCGATCCCGACACCGCGGCCCTGGCCCAGACGGTGATCGAGGGGGACCGCTTCAGCGATCGCTTCGAACTCGCCCGCCTGCGCTCCGCCGTGGCCGACCACGGGCGCGACCGGGATGCGATCCGCGATCTCACCGCGCCGTGGCGCACGGTGTTTGCCGACCATCTGGTGAAGCCTCCGGTGGCGAAGCCTGAGGCCCCCGCCAAGGCGGAAGCTCCGGCGAAACCAGCGGCCAAGCCCACGACGGCCGCCCGCCCGGGTCCGCCGCCCCGGTTGGCTCCTGCCCCGGCTCCGGCTCCGGCTCCCGAACCTGAAAATCACTTCGCCGGGGAAGCCGCCGGTCCGGAGGGCGAACCGCCCTTTGCCGACGACGGGGGCGAACCCGGCGTCGACGGTGAAGGCCTGCCGCCCCAGATCGACTGGGAGGCCTTCGCCGCCAGCCCGGAATTCATCGCCCTGCCGCCCCAGGCCCAGGGCCTGGTGGCCCAGCTGGGGCCGATGCTGGAACAGTTGTCCGCCCAGGGCCTGCGTGCCTTGTTGGCGGATCTCAATACCAAGGAATTCGTCTCCCTGTTGCTCCAGGTCTTGCCCCAGGCCCTCCAGCCCCAGCACGTCCAAATGGCCCTGCATCCATTGGCTCTCAATGGCTACCAGGCCCTGGCCAAGTACCTCCAGCGGGAGGGCCTGGCGACCCAGGGGGACGCGATCCTCCAGGGCGTGAAGCTGGTGCGGAAGCAACTCCAGGCCCAGATGCGCCGTTCGGGCATGCTCGGTGGGCCGGATTATTCCGATCCGGACGAGGCCCAGGCCCAGCCCGCGCCGTGACCCTGTTCCGCCCCTGCATCGACCTCCACGGCGGGGTCGTCAAACAGATCGTCGGCGGCAGCCTGCGGGATGACGGCACGGGGTTGCGGACCAACTTCGTCGCCAGCCAGCCCGCGTCGTGGTTCGCCGCCCGCTACCGGGAGGACGGCCTGACCGGTGGTCACGTCATCCAGCTGGGGGCGGGGAACAACGAGGCCGCCCGGGCCGCCCTGGCGGCCTGGCCCGACGGCCTGCATTTGGGGGGCGGGGTCACTGCCGACAATGCGGCTGGCTGGATCGCCGCCGGGGCGCAGAAGGTCATCGTCACCTCATGGCTGTTCCCCGGGGGCGCCTACGCCCCCGAGCGCACCGCCGCCCTGGTGAAGGCCGTGGGCCGGGACCGATTGGTCATCGATGTCAGCTGCCGCCGCCGGGGGGACGACTGGTTCGTCGCCACCGACCGCTGGCAGACCATCACTGGCCATGCCTTGTCGGCGAAATTCCTGGCCGAGTTGGCCAATTCCTGTAGCGAGTTTCTGATCCACGCCGCGGATGTGGAAGGCCTGTGCCGGGGCATCGACGCCGATCTGGTGGAGGCCCTGGGGGCGTGGTCGCCGATTCCCTGCACCTACGCCGGCGGCGGCAAGGCCATCGTCGACCTGGCCCAGGTGGATGAGGCCAGCGGTGGCCGGGTGGACCTGACCTTCGGCAGCGCCCTGGACCTCTTCGGCGGCACGGGTGTGAAATACGCCGACTGCCTGGCCTGGAACCGGGCCCAGTCGGCCCACACGGTTGGCTCGGTTCCGGGCTGATCAGCCCGGAGCGGTCGTCGCGTCCGCCTGCACGGCAAATTCCAGCATCGCCCCGGCGGTGACCGGCAGCAGCACCAGCAGCAGCACGTAGCATCCCAGCGCCCCCAGGCGTTGATTCCCGGGATCCAATGGGGAGATCCCGGACAGCACCTCGGTGGCCAGGGGGCCGAAGAAGTTGGGTTGGAACGCCACCAGGCCCACCAGCACCAGGACCAGCGGGGTCAGCAGTACCAGGGTGGCTCCGGCACAGGCGAATGGATGCCGGCGGAGGGCGGTTAGGCCCAGGACGACGGCCTGGATGCCGTCCCGTTCCCCCCGGGCCACCGGTAGGGCGGAGAGGAACACCAGGGGCCACGTGAATAGCATCGGCACCACCAGCATGATCAGGCTGACCACCACCAGGAAGGTGATGCCGATCCCCGCGATCATCGCTGGTTCGAAGCGGCGCTGGGCGAAGCCGCCGAACAGGTTGGCGATGGTGATCCGGGTGCCGCTCCGACGGGCCAGGGTAGCCTGCTGGTGACCTACGATCAGGGGGCCGACGAAAACCCCCAGGCTGGCGAACAGGACGAGGAGTAACATTGGTCCGGAGGCGAGCTGGACCAGGGGGGCCCGGCGGAGATCTCCCAGGCCGGTCCGGATGCAGGAAACCAGGGAGATGCTCATGGGGTCACCGTGGCGGGGCAGGTTCTCTGGCATCTACCGAATGCCACCTGTCCTTGACCCCTCCGCCGTGGCCGGACCCTGCCCGCCATGTCCGCGTACCTCTGGCTCCTGCGCTTGACCTTCCTCAAGCTGATGGCCTACCGGATGCGTTACCTGACGGGCATCGCCACCTACGGGATCTTTGTCGGCGGTCAGTATTTCATCTGGAAGGCGGTCTATGCCGCCCGGGAAATCGGTCCCGAGGCTCGCCTGGACGGCCTGACCCTGGCGGAGCTCACCACCTACATCGCCGTCGGCTACATCGCCCGGTCTGCCTACTTCACCAACACCGACAGCGAAATCGCCGCCCGCTTCCAGAGCGGCGATGTCACCCTGGACCTGCTGAAACCCCTGAATTTCCACGGACAGTGGTTGTCCCAGGCGGCGGGGGAGACCCTGTTCCGCATCGCCTTCTTCGCCTTGCCCATGGCCCTGGTCCTGGCGCCGCTGTTCGGGATCCAGGCCCCGGCGGGGGAGGGCTGGTGGCAGTTCCCAGTGCTGTTCCTGGGGGCGTTCTGGATCAATGCGGAACTGAACCTCTTGGCTGGCACCGCGGCGTTCTTTTTGGAGGACGTCACCGGGCTGATGAGCCTGAAACGCAATCTGATGATGCTCCTTTCGGGTCTGATGGTGCCCCTGCATTTCCTGCCTGGTTGGTTGGCGGATGCCACCACCCTGCTGCCCTTCGCCCTGGTGAGCTACTACCCCACCATGGCCTGGGTCGGCAAGCTGGGCACCGGCCATGCGCCGGCGTTCCCCACGGTGTTCGCCCTGGCGGTCGCCTGGATCATTATCCTGAGGGTCTTTAACCTGCTGCTCTGGCGCCATGCCCGGACTCGCCTGGAGGTCCAGGGCGGATGAGCGAACGGGACGACATCACCCGGGGCCTGCGCCAGCTGCTGGAGCTGGACCGCGCCTTCGGCATCGAATTCCTCCCCCGGGTGGAGACTCCCGCGGTGTCGGTCCGCCGGCCTGCGGAATCGCCGGCCCCGGTGCCGGTGGCCGCCGCCCAGGAAGCCCTCGCCAGCAGCGAACCCCTTCTGCCCGCCGCCGCCCTGGCCGCCATCGCCCGGGAGGTGGCCGCCTGCAAGCGCTGTGGTCTGTGCAGCGGTCGCACCAACACCGTCCCCGGGGAAGGCGATGCTGCAGCCCGCCTGGTGTTTGTCGGTGAAGGCCCCGGCGCCGACGAGGATGCCCAGGGCCGGCCCTTCGCCGGCCCGGCGGGGGACCTACTGACCAAGATGATCGCCGCCATGGGCCTTGCCCGGGAACAGGTGTTCCTCACCAACGTGGTGAAATGTCGGCCACCGGACGAACGCCAGCCGGATGCCTCCGAGGCGGCCGCCTGTCTGCCGTTCCTGGAACGCCAGCTCCTGGCGATTCGCCCGACGGTGATCTGCACCCTGGGCAACACGCCCCTACGGACGTTGATGGGTGATCCGAAGCTGGGCATCATTTCCATGCGGGGCAAACGCCTGGTCTGGAAGGGCATCCCCCTGATCCCCACGTTCCACCCATCTTACCTGCTGCGGAACACCCCGGCGAAGAAGCCTTGCTGGGAAGACCTGAAGGTGGTGATGCAACTGCTGAAGGAGCACACGGACGGGTGAGGAGTCAAGGCTTGGCGACGAATCGGCTGATGTCGGCCACTTCATTCTCGTCCAGGGTCCACTCGCTGTAGATCGCCAGTCCCGGAATGCCGGTGAAGCCCGTGGCATTGATCCCGGCGATGATCCCAGGGATGGCTGAGCAGATGTTTTCCACCTCGGGGTGGTGGTAGCCGGAGCCGGCATCGTCATAGGCGGGGACGCCCCAGAGGATTTTCCGGCCCTCCACCGTGGCGAGAAGTTCCCGGGTCCACCCGGCCAGCAGGTGGGTGTACAGCTTCCGATTCACCAGCGCGGTGTCGTAGAGCATGGGTACGAACTGGTCCACCTGCTCGGCCACGGCCCGGGTGTAGGCCAGGTCCCAGTGAACCTCCGGGTGGGGGTGGAACAGGGTGGGTGGCGGATAGGCGGCCACCGACAGCATCTTGCCCCTGGCAACGCCCCGCAGCTCCTCCAGCAGGGCCAGGAAATCCAGATTACCGCTGGGCAGGGGCTCGATGTTCAGGTGGATCCCATCAACCCAGGGCTGGCCCAGCAATGCTCCGGCAGAGGCAACAAAGGTCCGGCGCCATTCCCGATCCGCCAGATCCACGGTTTTTTCAGCGGAACCGCCGATCCAGGGAATGATCCGGCAGCCGGGCAGGGCAGCTTTGAGGGCGGCGGCCCGGGTGGCATCCCAGCCGGGGATCCGGCCCTGGGCATCCGCTGGGCACAGGTGGGGGAAAACGTCCCGCACGTTCAGGCGGGTCAGTCGCCGGCCCAGGGCGGTGAGTTTTTCTGGGGCAAAATCCCCGGGATCCCGGCCCTGCCGGGTGAACCACGGGGCGTCCCCCAGCCAGCCATGACTCAACCAGATGCCGTTGTACGCGAAGCCCGGGGCCCGGGCCAGGGTGGAGGATCCGGGTTCCCACAGGACATAGGCCAGCACCACGAAGGCGATCCCGAGCAGCCAGAGGAAAACCCGGCGGCGGGACGGCAACCTGGGCTTCATCCGCGTTTTGAGATCTTCACCGACCGCACCAGTCCGGAACGTTTCACCAATCCGCTGGTGGTGAAGAACTGCACCCCGCCGTCCTGGTGGACGATCCAAACTTCGTGGGCGCCTTTCGTGAGGTAGAGTTCCACTTTGCGTTCGATCTCAGCGGCCGTGTTGCCAGGGGAAACAACTTCGACGCAGATCTCCGGCGCAATCAGGTACGGAGTTTTGTAGCCATGGGTTTCCATGAATCGCTCACTCGCCCAGGCGACATCAGCGACCTTCACCCCATCCGAGGTGAGAATGCTGCACTCATTGATGATTTCCCCATCTTTCCGGCCTTTGCTAAGCGCCACCACGATCTGGGATTGGGCGCTTCCGTGCCAGTTTGAGGCGGGAGACATCAAAATGGACCCGCCCCGGGTCGTTTCCACCTTGTAGGGGATGTCCCGGAACATGGGGTCGGAGAGAATCTGCTTCCACAGGGAAAGGGCGGGATTCATGAAGGCAGAGCGTGGGTCAAGACCTTGGTCGTCAACGCAGGATCGGCAAACAAAGTAATTTCAGCCAGCGGTCATCAGGGACTGGGATCCAGGGTATCTCAATAAAAACGTCCGGTCGTCCGGTCGTCATTGAAACCAAGCGCTCAATGAAAAACCCCGTTGAAATTTGCAGGTGTGGACGATCGGACGACCGGACTGGCGCCGCAAAGAGTGCTCCGTGATGGACATCCAGCGTTCCATTGCGGCGCCCTGGACAGGGATCGTCGCCCCCATTGTGCCCGTCCGATCCCCCACCACAGTGCCGCCGCGCCGCCTGACGGCCGCGTCCATCTCCGCCGCAAGGCCTTGATGGCCGAGGAAAGTCCGGGCTCCGTAGGGCATGGTGGCTGGCAAATCCAGCCGTCTTCCGTGGCGGGAGGATAGGGAAAGTGCAACAGAAAACATACCGCCGCCCGGCGCAAGCCGGGAGGTAAGGGCGAAACGGTGGGGTAAGAGCCCACCGGGGATGACGCAAGTCAGACCGCTTGGCAAACCCCACCAGGAGCAAGCCCAGAATGCCGGGATCCAGGGAAACCTGGGCGATGCGGCCCGCATCGGACCACCGGCGAATCGGGTGCAGGAGTGCGGCAGAAATGCCGTGCCGAGAGAAATGGCCGTCCACGACAGAACCCGGCTTACAGACGGTTCCGCCACCATCACCCCGGCCGCAAGGTCGGGGTGATGTTTTGCCGCCCCTGCCCTCACGGTCCGTGGCAGGTCAGGGCGGTTCCGGGAGCGCCGGCCTCCAGGCCGGCTCGGGGTGATCATGACGGGTGACAAGCCCTGGGGCCCAATCGGGCCGGCCAGTCGGCCAGCGCTCCCGGGTTCACTCCCCCAGACTGGCGGTCAGCATCCAGGCGGTCTTGTCGTGGGCCCTGGCCCGTCCGGTCAGCAGGTCGACGCTGACCGCGTCTTTGGCCTCGTCGGCCACTTTCAGGGCCTCGTGGCAGAGTTGGCTCACCATGCGGTGGTCGTCCCGGAGGGCCCGGACCAGGTCCGTGTCGCCGCTGGCGGGGGGATCTCCCAGGCTGCTGTTTTCCAGCAGTTGGCGCATCGACACCGGAGCCTTGGCCCCCAGGGCGCGGATGCGTTCGGCGATCTCGTCGGCGGCTTCCAAGAGTTCATGGTACTGGGCATCAAAGGCGGCGTGGAGGCGGAAGAAGCCGGCCCCGGTGACGTTCCAATGGGCGCCGTGGGTGGTGACCCCCAGGCTGTAGGTGTTGCCCAGGACCTTGGTGAGGTGCAGGACCACCGGGTTGACGTCGATGGTGGCGGATGCGGCCAGAGGGGCGGTGTTGGTCGAGGAGGAAGGGAGGTGGGGCTGGGCTTTGGGCTTGTTCATGGTCGGAAGATGAGTGGGAATCGTGCCAAGAGTTATTCCCTGAATTAGGCGCGATTCGGCCCTTCTGGGTCGTGCGTTTTCACCGGCGGGGAACCCCAGCCCTTGCAAAGCGAAGGAGGGCCGGTGGATCAATCCCCCTGTCGGAACCGCCTTAACGGGCAATTCCCTGGGCTTGCAGGGTGCCTTGGGGGGGTAACACGTGGGCATGACGACCGCCCCGACGCCACGTGATCTATTTGAACGTCTGCATCGGGCCATCGGCACCGTGGTTCAAGGGCAGGATGCGACGATCCGTCTGCTTCTGGCGGGGTTTATCGGTGCTGGCCATGTGTTGCTGGATGATGTTCCGGGGACCGGCAAAACGACCCTGGCCAAGGCCCTGGCCCGGGCCATCCAGGCCCGATTCACGCGGATCCAATTTACTCCGGATCTGCTCCCGTCGGACATTCTCGGGGTGGCGATCTTCAACCAGAAATCTGCGGAGTTCGAATTCCACCAGGGACCAGTATTCACCGACATCCTGCTGGCGGACGAAATCAATCGGGCGGCCCCCCGGACCCAGTCGGCCCTCCTGGAATCGATGGCCGAGGGCCAGGTCAGCGTTGAAGGAGAGCGTCGTCGGTTGTCCGACCTGTTCTTTGTCATCGCCACCCAGAATCCGGTGGAGTTCCGGGGCACCTATCCCCTGCCCGAAGCCCAGATGGACCGCTTTGCCATCCAACTGCGCCTGGGTTATCTGGATGTGGATGCAGAATGTGCGATGCTGGCGGCCCAGGCGGATGAACATCCCTTGGATCGCTTGGAGCCGTGCCTCACCGTGGACGAGTTGCGGGCCCTGCGTCAGGCCTCCCGGGCAGTCCGGGTATCTGATGAGGTCCGTCGCTACCTGGTGGAGCTGGTGGCCGCCACCCGCTCCGCCCCGGGGGTTCGCCTGGGGGCCAGTCCCCGGGCCTCGGTGGCCTTGCTGCGCACTGCCCAAGCCCTGGCCCTGGCGGATGGCACCCCCTGCGTGCTTCCCGGCCATATCCAACAACTGGCCATTCCGGTCCTGGCCCATCGCCTGATCCTGGACCAGCAGGCGGTTCTTGGTGGTGGCGATGCCCGCCAGGTGGTCTCGGGAATCCTGACCCGTTTGCCGGTTCCGGGATGAGCCTGCTGCTGGCTTTGGGACGGCTGTACCTCGCCTGGCGGCGCGTCGGCGTCTGGATGGCCTGGCGCTTCACCACGATCGGCAGCTGTGTGTTGATCGGCCTGGTGGTCAGTCTGGGCACCGCCGACCGGGAGCAGACCACGGCCTTCGGAATGTTCCTGGTGCTCTGCACGGCCCTGGTGCTGGCGGCCTGTTTTGCCCCGTTTTTCAGGCCGAACATGGTGATCACCCGCCAGGCCCCCCGGTTGGTCACCGCGGGGGTCCCCTTCAATGTCCGGGTCCGCCTCGTCAATCATGGTTCCCGGGCGGCGATTGGCTTGGAATACGCCGATGAATTGCAGGAGCCGGGTCTGGATGCCCAGGAGATCATCGACAGTCTGCGGATCGGTCGCCACGGCGGTCCGGGCCGAACCTTGCGAGGGGCCAGATGCCGTCCCGTGCCGGTCCCGGATCTGGATTCAATGGGCACCGCCGAGGTCACCACCACCGTCACGGCCTGGCGTCGGGGCAAACTCCAACTGATTGGCGGCATCATTCTGCGTAGCGATCCCCTGGGTATCTTCCGGGCGGTGGGCCATTGCCCTGGGATGTCGGAAGTCCTGGTCCTGCCCCCCAGGCACATCCTGCCAATCCTGGATCTGCCCGGACGCAACGCTTCCGCAGATCCTGGACCGCCCCGTTCCGGAGGTACCGCCGGGGAAGCCGAATTCTCGGCCCTGCGGGACTACCGTCGGGGGGATCCCCGGAAGCGGGTCCACTGGCGGAGCACCGCCCGGACCGGCCGTCTGGTGGTGAAGGAATATGAGGATGAGCGCCGGCCCCGCCACGGATTGGCGTTGGACATCTTTTGCCAGGTCCAGCACGATCGGCTATTTGCCGAGGCCGTCGCGGTCGCGGCCTCCTTTGCCTGCCCCGGGAATTTTGGGGCGGGGATAAGCGATTCCTCGCTGTTGGAGGTGCTGGTGGTGGGCGGCAGTCTGATCCCCGGGGGCGGCCCCGCGATGCTGGAGGTCCTTGCCGGGGTTCAGCCCGAGCGCCGGGCGCGGTTCGCTGACCTTGCCGACTGTCTTCTCCGCCAGGGGACGAGTCTGGCTTCGTGGATCCTGGTTCTTCTGGAATGGGACCCGGCCCGGCGGCAGCTCGTTGGCCAGCTGCGGGCCCTGGGCACGCCGGTCACGGTGTTGCTGCTGCTGCCCCCGGGTCAGACCGCCCCCCCCGAGCGCGGGAAGTCCAGTGAGCAGCCGGACCGGATGGTCATCCTTCCGGCAGATCGGGTGGCGGAAGGCCTGTCGGGATTGGGGACCCGGTCATGCCTGTGATCTGTCCAACGGCAGACTGGCGGCGATACCGGCCATACCTCTGGCCCGCCGTCCTCCTCTGGTCTTGGCAGGTTGAAACCCTGTGGCTGGGCCTGGTCATCGCCGTTGGGCTTGAGTTGCCCCGGTTGATCCCGTTGCGGATGGAAATCAGCCAGGGGGATTTCGACCGGATGTGGAACTTCACCGCGGTGCTGTTCCTGGCGGTACTGTTTTATCTGGGCCTATCCCGTCAGGGCTTGGATGCCGTGGGGATGATCACCGGAGAATCCGATGATTACCGTGGTGAAATCAGTCCTGATGGATTGCATCGGGCCTCGGGGACGGCCCTGACCATCCTGCGCTGTCTACCCGGAGTCCTGGCGCCGTTCATCGCCAGCGTGGTGTGGAGCCGCAGCTACGTTCTGCCCTGGTCCACCTTCAGCTTGTATGAACAGGCCCGGGCCAAGCGCCAGCCCTTGGTTCCCCCGGCGGAATGGACCCGGCGGTCGATGCATCCGGGCTATCTGTTCATCGCCGTCTGCCTGTTTTCCGCGGGGATGAGCTCGTTGCATCAGCAATTGTTCCTGCCCTTGATGGTCCTGGTCCTGCTGGTCGCCCTGCATCCAGTGCGAACCCGGGGCCATGGGCCGTTGGCCTGGGGTTTCCTGGTGCTGTTCCTGGGTCTGGCTTCCCTGGGTGCCCGCTATGGCCGGGAAATGTCCCAGGTGGCCTGGGCCCAACTGGAGGAACGACTGCTTCGGGAGGGGGAGGGTCTTGCCGTCGACCTGCCCAGCTTCCCCTTTGGTAATTTCAATCAGACCAGCCGGTCCGTGGCCATCGGCGCCATCGGGACCATGAAGCAATCCGGCACGGTAATCCTTCGGATCAAGACCAGCGATGCCCAGCCCCCGGGTCTGCTCCGGGAGGCCAGCTTGAACCGCTTCCGTGGTGGCGGCTGGGACATTCATCCCCATCTGTCTGAGACGGATGAGGTGGTCAATGGTCTGACGGAGGGACAGACGCTGACCATTACCCGGAGCAGCATCGACGGCCAGGCGCCCCTGGCGGTCCCCGGGGACACCGCCCAAGTCATCGTCCCTTCGCCGGCCCAGGTTCAGCCGGTCGGCCTGGGGGCCTTGCAGGTCCGCAATGCCCTCCCCGTGGCCACCTATCTGGCCCAGCGGGGCAAGTTGAAGAATTGCCTGGATGAGCCGCCAGAGCCGGACGATCTGCGCCTGGATCCCCTGACCCTCGAGGAATTGGATGTCCTGGACGGGATTGTCCGCGAACTCGGGCTTGGGCCGAAACTTTCCGCCGGTGAGGCCGGCCAGCGCCTGGAGCATTGGTTCGCCACGAACTTCACCTACTCCCTCTATCAGAGCGAACGGCCGATCGGGGTCAGCCCCCTGGTGAATTTCCTCACCCGGACCCGGTCGGGCCACTGCGAATATTTCGCCACCGCCACGGTCCTCATCCTCAGGGCGGCGGGGATCCAGTCCCGGTATGCCGTCGGTTTCAGCGTCAGCGAATGGGTCGAGGATCACTGGATCGCCCGGGGTCGGGATGCCCATGCGTGGACGATGATCTGGGATGGCAAGCGGTGGCAGGACCTGGATACCACCCCGGGTACCTGGCGGGGTACCGAAACCGCAACCAAGCCCTGGCATGAGGAGTGGACCGATGCCTACGCCGATCTCATGTATCGTTTTTCCCTCTGGCGCCAGGAGGGTGGCAGTTGGCAGCTCGTGGTGTTCCTCACCGGCACGGCGATCCTCGCCTGGATCGCCTGGCGGCAGTTGCGGGGCAGCGCTTGGCGGCGGGCCCAGAAGCAGGCCTTGGATTCGGTCCAGATGGTACGGTTGGGCATGGATTCCGAGGCCATCGCCCTGTGGAGCCGTCTGGGTCGCCACCATGAGCCGCGCCAACCCACCGAGACCGTCCGAGCCTGGTTGAGTCGGATCGGCTTGCTCTATGCCGGAGGTGATGACCTGGATGAATTAGTGGCACTCCACGATCGTTTGCGCTTCGACCCAGAGGGGTTGTCCCCCCATGACCGCCATCGCCTGGTGGTCCTCGTCCGGGAATTTCAGGAGCGTATTCCAGCCACGGGTCTGCGCCCAGCGGTTCCCCTGGGATCCCCGGGCCCCATCGAGATCTGACTGGGCCACGATTTGCCGCAGTTCAAGCCAGACCAGTTGTTGGTCGGGTTCGCGGTCAATGACGAGGGAGCCGAGCACACGATGATTGCCCAGGCGATGGAGGACCTCGCCCGCACGGCGTGACCATCCGGCCCACCAGTGACTTCTGTTTTGTCTGCACCTTGTTTCAGTGTCTGGTCAGCCCAGCCTCGGGCCCCATGAATCCCCTGCCCGGTGAAGCTGCGATCAGCGCCCTGCGCGCGGCGCTGCAATTCTCTCCTGACAATCTGCCCCTGGTCCAGCACCTGGGGGACACCCTGCTGGCTGCCGGCCTGGCCGAGGACGCCGAACGGGAATTCCGCCAGGCCTTGGGGCGCTGGACCGGGAACGCCGGCTTGCAGGTGGGTCTAGCCCGGGCCTTCGAACAGCAGGGCAAGGACACCCACGCCCACGTGGTGCTGGAACCCTTGTGCGGCACCCCCGCCGCGCCGGCCGCGGCCTTGCTGCTTTACGCCCGTCTGCTGGAACGGGGTGGTGATCGGGACAAGGCCCAGCGGATGTACAAACGGGCGGTGGTCGCCGATCCCGCGGTGGCCGACCAGGCCCTGGCGGACCAGTTGGGCCTGGCCGCGCCGCCAGTGCGGGACGACGGCGAAGAGATCGACGGCCGACTCCGCCAGCGGGATGGCAGCGGTGGCGGCGCCCTGGCGCCAGAGGTGGAACGCCCGCGGATCGCCTTCGCCGATGTCGGCGGCATGGACCGGGTGAAGGAGGAGATCCGCCTCAAGATCATCCACCCGCTTCAGCATGCGGATTTGTACCGCAGCTACGGCAAGGCCATCGGCGGCGGGATACTCCTGTATGGCCCCCCGGGGTGCGGGAAGACCCACCTGGCCCGGGCCACCGCCGGCGAAATCAAGGCGGGATTCATCAGCATTGGGATCAACGACGTCCTCGACATGTGGATCGGCCAGAGCGAGAAGAACCTCCACGAACTATTCAGCCAGGCCCGGCGGGCGAAGCCCTGTGTCCTGTTTTTCGATGAGGTGGACGCCCTGGCCGCCAGCCGCACCGACATGCGCACGTCCGCCGGGCGCCAGATCATCAACCAGTTCCTCGCGGAATTGGACGGCGTCCAGGCCAGCAACGACGGAGTTCTGATCCTTGCCGCCACCAATGCTCCGTGGCACCTGGATTCGGCGTTCCGCCGGCCTGGCCGTTTCGACCGGATCCTGTTCGTGCCGCCCCCGGACGCCCCGGCCAGGGCCGAAATCCTCCGGGTCCTCCTCAAGGGCAAGCCGGTGGAAGCCATCGACCATGCCCAGGTGGCGAAGAAGACCGACGGGTTTTCCGGGGCCGATCTCAAGGCGGTGGTGGATGTGGCCATCGAGGCCAAGTTGACCCAGGCGATGCGGGAAGGGGTGCCTCGACCCATCGCCACCAAGGATCTTCTGAGCGCTGCCGCCGGACTGAAGCCCAGCACTCGGGAATGGTTCTCCTCCGCCCGCAATTACGCCCTCTACGCCAACCAGGGCGGGGCCTACGACGAGGTCCTTGCCTACCTCGACAAACGGTGAGCGGCGCGTCCCGGGAACGGGCCTGGGCGGCCCTGTCCCATGGCCGTTGGGAATTGGCGGAACGGGAATGGCGGGGCGTCCTTGCGGAATCCCCTGACGACGCCGAAGGCCATGCCGCCCTGGCGATGTGCCTGGCGGAACGGGAACAGTATGCCGAGGCCCAGGCCGAGGCCGATCGGGCGGTGGGGCTGGCCCCGGAAATTGACTTCGTCCACTTCGTCCGGGGCCGGGTGCTCCGGGATCGGAATCGCCACGGCGAAGCGGCGGACGCAGCGGCGGAAGCGATCCGCCTGGATCCCGACGATGCCAACAACCGCTTCCTTCTGGCCAGCATCCGTTGTGCCCAGGAACGCTGGGCCGATTGCCTGGACGCCGCCGACGCCGGCCTGGCCAGCGATCCGGAGCACGACGGCTGCGCCAACCTGCGGGCCCTGGCTCTGACCCACCTGGGGCGCAAGGACGAGGCGGCGGCGACCATCGCCGGGGCTTTGGAGCGCTCCCCGGAAAACAGCCTGACCCACACCAACCAGGGCTGGGCCCTGTTGCACCGGGGGGAGCCTCGCCAGGCCCTGGAGCATTTCCGGGAGGCCCTGCGCCTGGACCCGGGGAACGACTGGGCCCGGGAGGGGCTGCTCACCGCCCTCAAGGCCCACAATGTGGCGTTTCGCCTGATCCTGCGCTACTTCCTGTTCATGAGCCGCCAGGGCATGGCGGTGCGCTGGGGGGTGTTCATCGCCATTTTCTTCGGCCAGCGCCTGCTCAACAGCGTGGGCCGCGAGTATCCTGAATATGGCGTGGTGGTGTATCCCCTGCTGGCCCTGCTGATGGTGTTCGTGTTCTCCACCTGGCTGGCCAATCCGTTGATGAACCTGGCGATGCGTTTCGACCGTTTCGGCCGCCACGCCCTGACCGACGACCAGCGGGCCCAGGCCGGCCTGGTGGGGTTGGCGATGGCCGCCGCCGCCGGCCTGTTCCTCACCGAACTGGCCCTGGGCCTGCGTCACCTGCCCAGTCTGATCCTCCTGCTGCTGGCGATGCCCCTGACCACCATCCACGACGCCGCCCCGGGCTGGCCCCGGCGGTTGAGCGTGATTTTCGCCAGCGCCTTCACCCTGGTGGCGCTGTTCCTGGTGGTGGCCTTCCACGTCTTCATCCAGGTGGTCCGTCATCATCAGTACGGTGAGTCCACGGGGGTTCTCCTGATGGCCGCGATCGGCCTGATGCCGGCGTATTTCTACGGTATCCTGCTGTGGCAGATCCTGGCCATCGCCTGGATCGAACGGGCCCAGCCGGAAAAGTAACAGCCTTGGTTTTCACGACCGGACGACCGGACGAAGTTGTTACCATTGGATCCAGTCGTCCGACAGCACCTTCACCGGGGCCACGGGCAACAGTCGGCGGTAGGCCCCCGGGGTCTGGCCGGCGTAGCTGCGGAAGCGCCGGACCAGGTGGGTTGCATCCTGCCAGCCCACTTGCTGGGCGATGGTGGTCAGGTTCTCATCGGTGGTGAGCAGGAGGACCGCCACCTGTTCCAAGCGCTGCCGGGCCAGCCATTCCATGGGGGTATGGCCGGTGAAGCGGCGGAATAATCGAACGAGGTAGCTGGGGGTGACCTGGGCCAGGTGGGCCAGATGCTCCAGGGTCCAGCCCGCGGCCAGATCCCCCCGCAGGCGGGCGATGGTGTCCACCACCACCGGGTGGGGCGCTTGGTTGGCGATGGCCCCGGTTCCGATGACCCCGGGACCCAGGGCCTGGGTCAGTTCACTGATGGCGATCAGCAGATGGCCCAGCAGGGTCAGGTCATGGCTGCGGCCACTTTGGTGGAGGCGCAGGGCATCCAGGGCCACAATCACCCGTTCCAGGGCGGCGGCATCCAGGTGGACCACCACTGGGCCTTCTGTCTTGCCAAAGCCCAGGAATGGCGCGAGGGCGGCGCTGCTGCGCAGCCAGGCCAGCGGACCGCCCAGAACGTCATCTCCAAGAATGCAATTGGCCAGTCTCAGTCCATGGCAGCGTTCATAGGCGTGCCAGTGGCCCGGACGCAGGACGATGACATCTCCGGTGCGCACTGGCTGTACCCCAAGAATCGTCCGGTGCATCCCAAGTCCGCTACAAACGACGGCAATTTCCAGAAAATCATGATGATGCAGGGGCACTTCGCCGTCGTGGATCGGTCGGTTGACGTGGATCGGCAGGCCGTGGGGCGGGAACAGTCGGGAACGGGTCAACAGAATGGAATTGTCGGTCATCAGTTCACTTTTGGCTGATCTTGATCGAAGGAAGCGCCGATGGCGGACACGACGGTGGCTGGTTAGGATTGGCCCTCTACGGAGACCGCCATGTCGACCTTGGACAAGCCTACCATCCTCAAACACCTCAAGGCCCAGCGGATCGAGATCCCCAGCTGGGGCTTCGCCGCCACCGGCACCCGTTTCGGCAAGTTCCCCCAGCCCTGGGCCGCCACCAATCTGGAAGAAAAGCTGACCGACGCCGGTCAGGCCCAGAAGTTCATGGGCATCCTCCCCGCCGTCGCCCTCCACATTCCCTGGGACCTGCCCACCGCCGGGATGAAGGACTGGGCTGGGGTCCAGGCCTTCGCCAAGACCCAGGGCGTGACCATTGGCGCCATCAATCCCAACGTCTTCCAGGACCCGGACTACCAGTTCGGTTCCCTGTGCCATCCCGAGGCCCGGGTCCGGGCCAAGGCCGTGGCCCACCACAAGGAATGCATCGACATCGCCAAGGCCACCGGCTCAAAGGCGATCAGCCTGTGGTACGCCGACGGCACCAACTACCCGGGCCAGGACAGCTTCCGGGAGCGCCGGCAGCGGATGCTCGCGGCGTTCCAAGAGGTCTACGCCGCTCTGCCGGACGACATGCGCCTGCTGATGGAGTACAAGTTCTACGAGCCCGCTTGGTACCACACCGATCTGGCGGACTGGGGCGCCGCGTCCCTGATGTGCAAGAAGCTGGGGCCGAAGGCCACCGTGCTGGTGGACACCGGGCACCACGCCCTGGGCACCAACATCGAATGGATCGTCGCCAGCCTGCTGGACGAGGGCATCCTGGGCGGCTTCCACTTCAACAGCCGCAAATACGGCGATGACGATCTCACGGTGGGTTCGATCAACCCCCACGAGCTGTTCCTGATCTACAATGAGCTGGTGGATGCGGAAAGCGAAGGCAACGCCACCGTCGCCGGCCGCTGCGCCGGTCAGGTCGCCTACATGTTCGACCAGTGCCACGCCTACAAGAACACCATCGAGGCGACGATCCAATCCGCGATCTCGGTCCAGGAGGCCTACGCCAAGGCCCTGCTGGTGGACCGCGCCGCACTGAAGCGGGCCCGGGCGGCCTGCGATGTGTCCGGGGCTGAGGAAGTCCTGAAGGATGCGTTCAACACGGACGTGCGTCCCCTGGTGAAGGAAGTCCGGGAAGCCATGGGCGTTGATCCGGAACCGTTGAAGGCCTTCCGGGCCAGCGGCTATGCCGAAAGGACCATCGCCGCCCGCACCAAGAAGCACGCCGCCCTGGGCGCCGGCGGGGGGTTCTGAGATGTCCAGTGCTCCAGCTTCCGCTCCGGCCGTGATGCAAGATTTGGTGTCGCTGTCCAACCGCCTGGGCGATCCCGTCCTGGATGCGGTGATCCTGGGGGAGGGCAATACCTCCGCCCGGGTCGACGCCCAGACCTTCCTGGTGAAGGGTTCCGGCTGCCAGTTGCAGACCATGCAGGCGGCGGATTTCGTCCATCTGCGCTTCGACACCATCCTCTCCCTGTTGGACCGGGGATCGGTGGACGAGGCGACGTTGTCGGCGGTCTACGAACAGGCCAAGGTGGACCCGACCCAAAAGCGCCGGCCCAGCGTGGAAGCCCTGTTCCACGCGGTCTGCCTGTCGCTTCCCGGGGTGAACTTCGTGGCTCACAGCCACGCCACGGCGGTGAACGCCCTGAACTGCGGCAAGCTGTGGCCCCACAGCCTCGCAGGCCGGCTGTTCCCCGACGAGGCGGTGGTCCTCGGTCCCGAAAGCGCCTACGTGCCCTACGTCGATCCCGGGGTCGTCCTCGCCCGGGAGATTCGCGATAGCATCGAACGCTACCGCGCGGAATGGGGCGCGGTGCCCAAGGTCGTGTACATGCAGAACCATGGGTTGATCGCCCTGGGGGCATCCCCCACGGAATGCCTGAACATCACCGCGATGGCGATCAAGGCGGCGCGGATTCGCGCCACGGCCCTCCAGGCTGGGGGCGGGATCGCCACCCTCGACCGGGGCACCGTCCTCCACCTGCTGGGTCGCCCGGATGAGAAATACCGCCAGGCGGTATTGGCCGTGACCCGCTGATCGGTGGCGCCGAGGGCCGACTCGGCCGGTGAAGCAGGCCGAGTCGCGCTATTTGCCAGATTGCTTCCAGGAACTGAATCATGCAGCAGCTACGTTGTCTCGCCATCGATCTGGGCGCCGATTCAGGGCGGGTGATCCTGGGTATGACGGGGGAGGACGGCATCCGCCAGGAGGTCCTCCACCGTTTTCCTAACCAACCCCGCCGGGGAGCCGATGGGCATCTGCGCTGGGATTTGGAATCCCTGTGGGATGGGATCCGGGAAGGTCTGCGCCTGGGGGCCGCCCGGGGCCCCATCGCCAGCATTGCTGTGGACACTTGGGG
>CANIXE010000008.1 GCA_947470885.1 Planctomycetota bacterium | reverse complement strand
GAGGAACACCGCCAGGCGGGCCACCACTGCCCCGGCGAAGCGTTCGGCGGCGGCGGGATCTTTTTCCCGCAATTGTGCATAGCGGGGAATGACGGCAGAGGACAGGGCGCCTTCGCCGAACAGGTTGCGCAGCAAGTTGGGCAATTGGAATGCCGCAAGGAACGCATCCAGGAGCGGGCTGCCCCCGGCGACCCCGGCCCACAGGCGGTCCCGGACCAGGCCGAGGATCCGGCTGGCGAGGGTCCAGCCGCTGACGGTGGCGGCCTTGCGGGCGAGCTGGCCGGGTGTCATGGGGAGTCGTTGGCGGGCGGTGGCCGGAGCGCCGAGCGCCAGCTCGGCATTGGAGACGTGATGGGCTGCACAAACCGTGGGCTTGGGAAATGCGTCATCGTACCGATGCCGAGCAGGCGCTCAGCGCTCCCGGACCTCATCACTCCACCGGGCGGATCAGCCAGGCCCAGGCGGTGCGGAGGTGCTGACTGAGGCCCCGGCCTTCCCGGGCCTGGTGTTGGCGGCGCTGGTCGACGGCGGACACCAGCAGGCCGGTGAGCATCAGGCCGGACAGTTCGTCGCCGACGTTGCGATTGGCCTTGCCGCTGCCCAGGATCACCTTGTGGGTGAAGATGGTCTCCAGCACGGTGGTCAGTCCGGCGAGCTGACTGGCCCGGCCCACCAAGTGGATCTGGCACTTCTTGGGCAGGGGATGGTTCGGGTCGTCGATGAATTCCTGGGCCCGGGCGGTGAAGAATTCGTTGATGGCATCCCGGCAGATCTTCGCCACTTCCGGCAACAAAGTGTCCACCTCGGCCTGGATGGTGGCGAAGATGGTCTGCTGGCCTTTAGCGTGGAAGGGGATGACCTTGGCCCCGGGTTCCGCGGCTTCGCCTCCGGGGAGGATGTTCACCTGGCGCTTGAGCTTTTCTGCCTGGTCCCAGTTGAGGCCCAGGTTGTCAGCGATCCGCTTGGTGATGTCGTCGCCGCCGTATTCGAAGGTGCGGACCTGGACTAGCCGGTCCCCCAGGCGGATCAGGAAACTGGTGTGCTTGGCGCCGCAGTCGATGATCAGCGAGCTGTGGCCTTCCAGGGACGAGGCGATGCCCCGGTACAAGGCGGCGGGCTGGGCGATCACCCCTTCACAGGAGAATCCGGCGGATTGCACCAGGCGGGACAGCTGCTCCTTCTGGCCGACGGCGCCGATGATCTGGAGGGCGTGGCAGGACAGGCCCTGGCACTCGACTCCCAGGGGGTAGGTGCGTTTCTGCTGGAGCAGATCCGTGGCCGAGATGGTGGAGCGGGAGACTTGGCCGTGGGTCGACCAGCCCACGGGAACGAGATCGATGAGTTCCTCGTCGGTGCCCAGGGGTTTTTCTTCCGCCAGGCGCAGGGCCCAGTCCATCTCGTGGCGGGTGATGGCGTGGGGCACGCCGGGGAAATTGACCTGGCCGTCCACCAGGCGGGAACCGACCCGGATGTCGGAGAAGGAAATGAAGATCCCCTGGGGCTCCACATCGTGCTTGGCGCAGACCAGGCGGACCACTTCCTTCAGCTTGGCCCGCTGGTCGATTTCTTCCAGGTCATGCCAATCCACCGCCAATTCTCGGCTGTCCAGGGTGCGGGCGCCCATGGTCGCGTGGAGACAGCCCAGGAGGGCCACCAGGCGGTGGGCGCCGATCAGGACCACCACCAGGAGGTCCCGGGGATCCATGTCCTGGTGCAGGGTGACGGTGGGGGAGCTCATGGCGGCTTAGTGGGGGCGGACGGGCGCAGTGGCCCCCGGATCGATGGGCCCGCCGCCGGAGGTGGAACGGAGGGTGTAGGCCGGTTCCCGGAAGCGGACGTTCAAGGTGGCGATGCGCGCCGGATCACCCTGGCAGCGCAGGGTGTGGACGATGTTCCGGGCTTTGTCCTCCAGAGTCACGCCGAAGCGTTCTTCTTCGGGGCGGCCGACGAGGATCCGCCCGCCGCCCCGGAGGACGGCCACCAGGCCCTGGGCCGGGGCGGGCATGCCGGTGGTGGGGGTGTCCAATAACTCGGCGCAGACCAGATCGGTGATCAGGCCCCGTTCCACCTGGTCGCCGATCAGGCTCCACAGGTCGGCGACCTGCTTCAAGGTGGCGCCGCCGCTCCGTTCGATGGCCCGGACCACCGGCCGGCCAGGGCCGGGACCGGGCAGGTTGCCGGGTAGGACCCGGCCTTCCTTGTCCAGCCAGACTCGGGTGCCGTCGTGCAAAACGCCGGGCAGGAACGGTTGGCGGAGGGCGAGGGTGACCTCCAGTTTGCGGGTCACGCCGTTGACGTTCACCAGGGCCGGCGCCTTGCCCTTGGCGCGGACGATGGCCTGCACCGGACCGCGGATGTGGACCAGGCGGATCTGCTTCACCTCGGCGACTCCGGGCTGGGCTCGGAGGTGGGTCGCCAGGTGGTCGAGGATGAAATCGTTGGGCTGGTTCAGCCGGGCGGCATCCGGGAAGCGGTTGATCATCGCCAGGATCGCGGCGTCAGGAATTCGCGGGCCATCGCCCCAGACCACCGCCAGGCCGCTCACCGGCCGGGGATTCGGGGCGGCGGCCACGGCGGCGGCGATCAGCCACAGGCTGAGGCCGGTGAGAATCACCGCGGCGACCCGCCAGGGCGTGAACCGTGTGCCTGGACCGGCGGGGACGCCGATGAGGGCCGAGCGGGCTTCCGGGGCTTCATCATCGGCGGTGAAATCCGATTCCCCCCGCTGGCGCTGGGCGGCGGCCACCAATTCCCGGGCTGCTTCCTGCTCTTCCCGGGAAGGTTTGGCGGCGGCGTTGTGGTTGTCCCAGTTGCGCGACATCAGGCGGCTCCTGCGTTGGCGCGGCTGGCGGCCCGCCGGGCCAGCAGATCGCAGAGGGCGTCGAAGGTGATCCCGGCGGCGGCGGCGGCCTTGGGGGTCAGGCTGTGGTCGGTGAAACCGGGCAGGGTGTTGATTTCCAGCACCGCGAATTCGCCGTCGGTGGTCCGCATCAGGTCGGCCCGGGCGACATCCCGGCAGCCGCAGGCGGCAAAGGCCTGAACGGCGATGGCCCCCAACGTTGCGGCCAGGGTCGAATCGGCGACGGGCACGTACTGGGTGTCGTCCCGGTGGTACTTGGCCTGGTAGTCGTAGACGCCGGCGGCGGGGATCACCGCGATGGGGGGTAGGGCCTGGGGACCGCGGCCGTCATCCAGCACCGCCACGGTGTATTCCGGGCCGGGCAGGCGTTCCTCGATCAGGTACGGCTGGGCGCCCACCTCGCGGATCAGCTCCTCCACCGCGGGCAGCACGAAACTGGGATTGGGCACCATCCGCAGGCCGACGGAGCTGCCGTCCCGACGGGGTTTCAGGACCAGGGGCCCGTGGTGGGGCAACTTGAGATCCTGGGTGGTGAACGGCGCACCCAGATCCACGGCGGCGCCCCAGGGCACCCGCAGGCCGGCGGCGGCCAGGCGCTGTTTGGTGGCTTCCTTGTCCATGCACAGGGCGCTGGCCGCGGCATTGGAACCGACGTAGGTCTTGCCCAGGGCCTCGAGTTCGGCCTGGAGGGTGCCGTCCTCGCCGTAGGTGCCGTGGACGATGTTGAACGCCACCGCCCCAGAGCGCAGACGGGCGGGGTCCAGGCGGCCGGGCAGGTCGATTTCCACCACGTCGTGACCGACCCGGCGCAGGCCGGCGGCGATGGCGGTGCCTGAACAGCGGCTGACAGCGGCTTCGCGGCCGGGGCCGCCGAAAATCACATCGATGAGCATGACAGATCCGGGAGTGGCAGGAGGATCAGAGGGTTGCCGGGGAAGCCAAGACGGAAAACCCGGGTTTTGCCGGGTGGGCCGTGGGTCGCAGGTCGGGCAGCAGGGCGGCGCCGGCATCCGCCAGTTCGGGGACGTTCCAGACCTCGACCTCCATCCGCAGGTCGATGCTCCGCTCCTGCTGGGCGGTGGTGCGGATCCGGTGGACCAGGGCGGCGACGTCGGCGGCCTGGGCGGTGCGCTCGGGATTGACGATGAAATTCGCGTGGACCGGGCTGATTTCCGCGCCGCCGATGCGCAGGCCCTTCAAGCCCAGTTCATCGATGAGCTTCCCCGCAGGGATGCTGGGCGCGGGATTGCGGAACACGCAGCCGGCGCTGGGCAAGGTTAGGGGCTGGGTCGCGGCCTTGGCCTGCTTCAAGCGGGCGGCGGTGGCCTTCAACGCTGCGGGATCCCCCGGGGCGAGGAGCATTTCGCAACCCAGGTACAAGGTGCCGTCGGGCAGGCCGCTGTGCCGGTACCCGGCGGGGATGTCCCGGCGCTCGATCCATTCCGGCACGGTGTTTCCCGGGCGGACCACTTCGACCCGACTGACCCAGTCGAGCATCCAGCAGGTGCTGGTGCCGGCATTCATCCGTAGGGCGCCCCCCACGGTGGCGGGGACGCCCGCCAGGCCTTCCGGTCCGGCCAGGCCGGCGGCCACCGTGGCATTGATGAGCTTGGCCAGGTCGTAGCCGCCGCCGACGCAGACCAGCGCCTTGCCGTCCACCACGGGGTGGATTTCCAGGCGGGAGAACAGCTCACCCAGGCGAAGGACCAGTTCGGGAATCCCCGCATCCCCCACCAACAGATTCGCGCCCCGGCCCAGCCAGCGGTGGGGCTGCCCCAGCAGCTCCGGCAGATCCGAACGATCTTCGACGGTGACCACGGTGGCGGGGCCGCCGATGCGGAAGGTGGTCAGTTCGGCAAGCTGGCGGATCGCCACGGGATTGCGGGCGTGCAGGCCCTGGGACAGGCGCTCAGGAGTGGCCATGGGGATCCCCAAGAATGAGGGTGGTGGCGGTGCCGGCGATCTGGCGCTGGACCGCACCGGCGAGGGAGCCGACATCACCGGCCCCCAGGATCAGCACGGTGTCTCCAGGATTGGCGGCGGCCAGCAGGTGACGGATCGCCTGGGTGCGATTGGCGGTGGCGAGGACACTGGCGGGCTCGTCGCCGGCGATGGCCCGGCGGCCGACCAGGGCCTTGGCCAGATCCGCCGAGGAAGCGCCGGCGATGGGCGTTTCGCCGGCGGCGTACACCGGCAACAGGGCCAGGCGATGGGCCTGGTCGAAGGCCTCGGTGAAGGCGGCGAAGCAGTCGGCGGTGCGGGTCCAGCGGTGGGGCTGGAACAGGACGTGGACCTTGCCCCCCGCCAGGCGGGCGGCGGCGATGGTGGCCCGGACCTCGGCGGGGTGGTGGCCGTAGTCTTCGACTACGCGGATGCCCCGGGTGGTGGCGTGGACGGTGAAGCGCCGGCGCACCCGTTCGCAGGTGGCCAGGGCCTGGGGCTTCAGGTTTGGGCGCAGATGGCGGGCGGCGGCCACCGCCATCAGGGCGTTGTGGACCATGTGCACACCGGGGATCCCCAGGACAACCTCACCCAGGTCCTCGCCGTGGGCGATGATCCGGAAGCGGCTGCCTTCGGCCTCGGCCTTGAGATCTTGGACGTGGACGTCCCCCAGGTCCAGGCCGCAGGTGACGACCTGGGCCCGGACGCCCGTCAGCACCCGATCCGCCAGGGTGGCGGCGGGGACGATCACCAGGCCGTCTGCGGGCACCCGGCGCAGCCAGGCGTTGAAGGCGTCCTCCAGGGCGCGGAAGGTGCCGTAGTGACGCAGGTGCTCGTGGTCCAGATTGGTGACCACCGCGACATCGGCGTCGATCCGGGCGAAGCTGCCGTCGGATTCGTCGGCCTCCACCACGCAGGGACCTTGGCCGATGCGCGCTCCGCCCCCCAGGCTGGCGACGGTGCCCCCCACCATCACCAGGGGATCCACGTCCCCGTGTTGCAGCAGGTGGCCCAGCATCCAGGTGGTGCTGGTTTTGCCGTGGCTGCCGGACACCGCCAGGGTGGTGCGCCCCTGCATCAGCCGGGCCAGGCATTCCCCCCGGCCCAGCACCGGGATGCCCCGGGCCCGGCCAGCGGCGAGCTCCGGATGATCCTGGGGGATGGCGGCGGTGTGGACCAGCAGGTCGGCCTCGGCGGCGTGGGCGGGATCGTGGGTGGTGGCGATGGCCACGCCCTGGGTCCGCAGGCCGTCGATCACGCCCGAAATGGCGGGATCACAGCCGCTCACCTGGGCGCCCCGGGCGAGGAGCAGGGGGACCAGGGCGGACATTCCGGCCCCGCCGATGCCCAACAGATGGACGTGTTTGCCGGCGAAAACATCGGGAAGGGTGGGAGTCATAGCGCCATCACCAAGTCGGCGACATCATGGGCGGCCCGGGGACGGGCCAGGGAATGGGCGCCGACACCCAGGGCTGCGACTTGGGCGCGATCGGCGGCGAGGGCGGCCAGGCGGCAGGCGAGGATTTTTCCGGTGGTGACCGCCTGGGGCAGGACTTCCGCCCCCCGGGCATCGGCCACGGCCTGGGCGTTGGCGGTCTGGTGGTCGTCCGCGGCCCAGGGCAGGGGGATGTACAGGGCACCGATCCCCGCCGCGCATAGTTCGGCGACGGTGGTGGCCCCGGCCCGGGCCACCGCCAGGTCGATCCGGGCGTACAGGCCGGGCATGTCGCTGTAGAAGCCGTGGACCTCGGCGGTGACGCCGTTGGCCTGGTAGATCCCGGCCATCCGTTCCCGATCCGCATCCCCCGCCAGGTGGACGATCCGCAGGTGGGGAATCTTGCCCAGGTCCGGCGCGGCGTCCGCCAGCAGGTCATTCAGCGTCTTGGCCGCCAGGCTGCCGCCCACCACCAGCACGGTGAGTTCGCTCTGGTCGCCCCGGGGCTTGGCGGGAATCGCCCGCACCGGGTTGCCCAGCATGCGGACCTTGTCCTTGGGCAGCAGGGTCGCGGCGGCGGGGAACTGGGTGATCACCGCTTTGGCGAATCGAGCCAGCAGGCGGTTGGTCTTCCCCGCCTTGGCGTTCTGTTCCATCACCACCAGCGGCCGGCGGTGCAGCCAGGCGACGACTCCCGGCAAAAACGCGGCGTAGCCCCCCAGGGCGATCACCGCCCGGGGCGGCCGGACGCGGAATTCCCGGTGGATCCGCCAGCCGGCGACCAGCAGCGACCACCACCAGAGGGGACTGCTTTTGCGCGGCCGGGTGAGGCCCAGGTCTAATAAAGGAATGCCGGCCCCGGGGACCAGCTTGGCTTCAATGCGTTCCGGATCGCCGATCCAGCGCAGATCGGTGATGCCCTGGTCCCGCAGGGCCTGGGCCACGGCCAAGCCGGGCAGCACATGGCCGCCGGTGCCGCCGCCGCACAGCAGGAATCCGTGGAGACCGCTCATCGCCGGACTCCGGGGATGGTTTCTTCCACCGACGGATAGGCGTGCCAGGTGATGGAGCGGGAGGTCCGGGCGGTGGCGCCCCGGCGGATTGTCGCGGTCTGGCTGAGGTCCTTGGCGTTGCCCCGGGCCACGGCATCGAGGATGCCGATGAACAGCAGGCAGACGCCCACGGACGTTCCGCCGTAGCTGATGAACGGCAGGGTCATGCCCTTGGTGGGTACCGCGCCGGTGACCACCAGCATGTTGCCGAAGGCCTGGAACCCCAGGACCACCGTGGCCCCCACCGCCAACAGGCGGCGGTGGTAGTCCCGGCTGCTGGCGGCGATGTGCAGGCCCAGGCCGATCAGCAGCAGATACGCCCCGGCCAGGCAGCAGCCGCCGATCATCCCGAATTCCTCGCCGATGACCGCGAAGATGAAGTCGGTGTGCTTTTCCGGGAGGAAGCCCAGCTTCGACGGCCCCTGGCCAACTCCGGTGCCGGAGACCCCGCCGGTGCCCAGGGCGATGAACGACTGCTTGAGGTGGTAGGCCGTGGGGCTGTCGCCGTTCAACGGATCGAAGTAGGCGGTCATCCGATCCCGGCGGTAGCCCACGGACCAGGCGGCCTGGAATACCAGGGCGGGCATGATCAGGGCGACCAGGCCCAGGAAGTGCCAGATCCGCGCCCCGGCAAAGGCCAGCATGGCGCTGAGGACCACCGCCATCACCACCACCGAACCCAGGTCTTTGGTCAGGTACACCGGGCCGGCCAACAGGACGAAGCCGCCGAGAGGAAGCAACACGCCGTACCAAGTGGTCCGCAGCAGGGGGGCGAACCGCACGGCGTACCAGGCGAGGCCGATGACGATGCAGACCTTGGCCAGTTCGCTGGGCTGGATGTTCACTGGTCCGGCGTCGATCCAACGCTTGGCGCCGTTCACCTCGCGGCCAACGGCGAGGACCGCGATCAGGCTCAGGATCGTTCCCCCCACCAGGGCCGTCACCCACCAGGGATTAGCCAGGCGCTCGGTGCCCAGCCAGCGGGACACCACCCAGGCCCCCAGGACTCCGGCGGCCATCGCCGCGAGTTGTTTCAGGAGGAAGCTGTAGTTCACCTGGGTCGGGTCGTTCCCCATCGCCGCCGTGGTGGAGGCGACCATGACCAGGCCGAAGCCGCAGAGCAGGGCGACAAGCAACCACAGGGTGAAGCGGATGGCCATGGGAGTGGATTCAGTGGAGCTTGAGGGAGGCGATGGCGAGGAGGGCGGCGAGGGCGGCGATGATCCAGAAGCGGACGACGATGGTGGTCTCGCTCCACCCCTTCATCTGGAAGTGGTGGTGCACCGGGGCGCAGAGAAACAGCCGACGACCGCCGCAGCAGCGGACGGTGAAGATCTGGATCGCCACCGAGGCCGCCTCCAGGACGAAGATCAGGCCCACCAGGCAAATCAGGAATTCTTGTTTGCAGTTCAGGGCGATCAGGCCCAGGACCCCGCCCAGGGCCTGGCTGCCCGTGTCCCCCATGAACACCTGGGCCGGGGCGCAGTTGAACCACAGGAAGCCCAGGCAGGCCCCGGCCACCGCACACGAAAAGATCGCCACGTCATCGCCCCCGGGGACGTAAAAGACTTTCAGGTATTGGGCCGCATCCACTCGGCCCACCAGGTAGGCGATGACCGCGAAGGCCAGGGCAGCGATGAGCATCGTCCCCGCCGCCAGGCCATCCATGCCATCGGTGAAGTTCACCCCGTTGGCGCAAGCGACAGTGACGAATACCGACCACAGCACGCCGAACAGACCCAGGTATAGGCCGTGTTCCAGGCCCAGCAGGGGGATGGCCACCTGATGGGTTCCCAGGCTGATTTGCCAGGTCACGCCGTCGAGGACCTTGGTATAGGTCGCGGCCCCGGCGGGGTTCAGATGGGCGGCGTAGGAGCTTTCGATCCACCACAGACCGACGCCGCAGGCGATGGCGGTGCCGAACTGGATGCCCAGCTTCACGAACAGGGGCGTGCCCTTCGAGCCTTTGAAGATCTTGGTCCGGTCGTCCAGGAACCCGAGGACGGCGAAGCCCCCCAGGCCGAACAACAGCAGCCACGTGCGGGGGGCCTGGGGATCGCACCACAGGAGGGCGGCCACGGCGATGCAGCCGACGATGGCGGCGCCCCCCATGGTGGGGGTGCCTTTTTTCAGTTCCCGGGCGGCATCCACCACCGCCGCACCTTGGCCCTTGGCCCCGGCCTCGCCGAACTTGCGGAGCCGCAGCCAGCGGATCCACCCGGGCATCACCACCAGCATCAGGACGAACGCGGTGAGCAGCGCCGCCACGGCCCGGGTGGTGCCGTAGTCGAGGAGGCGCAGGGGGCCCCACAGGTGCTGGAACTGGGCGAGGTAGCTCAGCATGGGGCGGATCCGGAGGGCAGCAGGGCGTTGACCACCCGTTCCAGGGCCTGGCTGCGGCTGGCCTTCACCAGCACGGTGGTGGCCCCGGTGGCGAGGCGTTGCTTGGCCAGGGCGGCGGCGGCGGCGTGGTCGGCCACTTCGCTCACCGGATGCCCGGCGGCCCGGGCGCCGGCGGCGATTAAGGGCGCGTTGACGGTGATGAGCGGGATGCCCAGGCGGGCGCAGGCGGCGCCAACGCTGCGGTGGCCGGCGTCGCTGGCGCTGCCCAGTTCCCCCATGAAGCCGAGGATCGCCAGCTTGGCCCCGGGGCATTTGGCCAGGGCGTGCAAGCCGGCGATCATGCTCGCGGGGTTGGCGTTGTAGGTGTCGTCCAGGATCAGGTGGTCGCCGGCAGGCCGGGGCACCAGACGACCCGCCACCGGCGTCGCGGTGCTCAGGCCCTTCAAGGCGTCGGCGGGGGCGACCCCGGCGGCGGTGGCGGCGGCAAAGGCCAGGGCGGCGTTGGCCAGATTGTGGGCTCCCAGCAACGGCAGGTCAGCCAGGCCGTCGGCGGTTTCCAGGCGGATGCCCAGGGCGCCCACCAGTCCGTGGACAGCTTGGCCCAGGCCGGTGGGGGTCAGGGCGTCATCCAAGAGTACGAACCGGCGCTGGCCGGCGGGCTGGCGCAGCAGATCGGCGATGGCCGCCACGGTGGTCCCGTGGGCCTGGGCGTGGTCCGCCAGACCGTGGAGCCCTGCTAGGCAGGTGCCCTCCGGGGCGACGGCGGCGAACAGGCTGGCTTCTTCCCGGGCGACACCGGCGAGATCACCGAAGCCTTCCAGGTGTTCGGGGCCGATGCTGGTGACCAGGGCGTGGTGGGGGGCAACGGCGGCGGCCAGGGGGGCGATCTCCCCCGGATGGTTGGTGCCGACCTCGATCACCGCGAAGGCCGCATCCGCCGGAGTGGCCAGGAGGGTCAGGGGCACCCCCAGGTGATTGTTGAAGTTGCCGGCGGTGACGTGGACGGGCTTGCCGGAGCCGCGACAGGCGGCGGCCAGCAGTTCCTTCGTGGTGGTCTTGCCGTTGGCCCCGCCCACCGCCAGCCAGCGGGTATGGGGCAGGCGGCGGCGGGCCTCGGCCCCCAGGGCCAGCAGGGCGGCGGCCACATCCGCCACCACCAACACCGGCACGGGCAGGTGGAGGGGCCGCTGGGCGAGGATCAGGGCGGCGCCGTCGGCGGCGGCCTGGGCGGCGAAATCGTGGCCATCCACCTTGGATCCGGGCAGACAGGCGAATAGCACGCCGTCCCGGACCAGGCGGCTGTCGATGGCGGCCCCGCGGATGGTGAAGTTCTGGGAGCGCCGAGCGCCAGCTCGGCTCGTCGGGTCAGCGTCGGAAGCACGGCGTTCCCAGTGCCACGTCCCGCCGGTCAACGCTTCGAATTGGCCCGGGGTCAAGGTCAGTGGGGCCGGTACCGTGGTGATCGCAGGTGCTGGGGTCATGGCAGGGACCTCACGTGGGAGCGCCGAAAGTCAGCTCGGTTCGAATAAATGCCTGCGAGCCGAGCTGGCGCTCGGCGCTCCCAGTGGTTGATCCCGGTGATGACAGGAACAAGGCTCATGCCAGGGACCTCACGAAGGCGCGGTCATCCCAGGCGTAGGTGACGCCCCGGATGATCTGGGTGGTTTCATGGCCCTTGCCGGCGACCACCACCACGCCCCCGGGGCCGAGGCGCTGGCGGGCCAGGCGGATCGCCGCGGCCCGATCCGGCTCTTTCACCACGGCAACATCGTTGGTGATTCCCGCGCAAATTTCAGCGGCGATGGTGGCGGGGTCTTCGCTCCGGCTGTTGTCGGTGGTGATCACCACCAGATCGGCGGCGCTGGCGGAGGCGCCCATGGGCGCCCGCTTGCTGGAATCCCGGTCGCCGCCGCAGCCGAAGACCAGGGCCACCGGGGCCCGGGGATGGGCGGCGCGGACCGCGGCAAGGACATTCGCCAACGACTCCGGGGTGTGGGCGTAGTCGATGTAGGTAGCCGGAGATTCCGCCAGGCGTTCCAGGCGGCCGGGCACGGGGGATGCGGCCTGCAGGCGGGCGATGGCGGTGGCCCGGGGGATCCCCAGGTGGCCTGCCAACAGCACCGCGGCCTGGGCATTCCAGGCATTGAAGTCCCCGGGCAGGGGGATGGCGAAGGGGGCGGTGGCGGGATCCAGGCGGACCACCGAGAGCTGCCGGCACGCGGCGGCGTGGGCGAACAGATCCGCCCGGGGATCGGCGGCGTTGACGATCACCAAGCCACCGGGGGCGACCAGTTGGACGATCCGTAATTTGGCCTGGACATAGGCGGCGACGCTGCCGTGGTAATCCAGGTGGTCGTGGCCGATGCCGGTGACCGCCAAGGCAGCCAAGTTGATTCCCGCCAGGCGGTGCTGGTCCCCGGCGTGGCTGCTGACTTCCACGGCGACCCCGGGGCAGGCGGGATCCAAGCCGGCGAGAAACGTGTGGAGTTCCTCGGGTGGCGGGGTGGTCTGGGGATTCGGCCGTTCGCTGCGGCCGTCATGCCAGCCGATGGTGCCGATCCGGGCAGCGCCCTCCCCCAAGCAGGCGTGGAGCCAGTGGGCGATGGTGCTTTTGCCCTTGGTGCCGGTGATCCCCAGCACCGGGGGACAGTGGCGGTGCAGGCCATGGGCCCGGCTGCTGGCGTGGGCGAACAGCCAGCGGGGATGGGTGCTGCGCAGGTCGGCTTCCGGGAAGTCGCCGATCACCGCCGTTGCGCCGGCAGCCCGGGCCTCGGCCAGGTGGCGGAGACGCTCGGCAGCGGTGCCCAGGGCGACGTAGGCGTTCCCCGGGCGGACCTTGCGGGAATCCCGGCTGATCCCGGAAAACGAAGCGGGCATCCGCCCGGTCAGGGGGATGCCGGCGAACAACTCGGTGGTGGCGAGGACACTCATCGGGCCCGCCGTTTCACCGGGCTCGGCTTCTCGTCGCCGGCCACCACCGTGTCCTCTGTTGGGCTGGTCTTGGGGACGCCCAGGTATTCCAGGCCGGCCTGGAGGACCTGCTGGACCACCGGCGCGGCGGTGCTCGCGCCGGTCCGGCCGGCGGAGAGGATCGACGGATCGTCGATGATCACCAGGGCCAACAGTTCTGGGATGCGGTCGGGCTGGGCCGGGGCCCAGCAGACGAACGAGCAGACGTTGTGATCGTTGGCGTAGCGGCCCTCCACCAGCTTTTCCGCGGTGCCGGTCTTGCCGGCGGAGGTGTAGCCCTTGAGCTCGGCCTTTTCGCCGGTGCCCTCGGTCATGGTGTGGGTCATCGCCTCCTGGAGCGCTGAGGCGTCGGCGGCGGCAAACATTCGCCGGGGTTCCACCAGGGTGGGAGTGGGCAGGTCGAGGATCCGGCCTTCGACGCCTTCCTGGGTAATACGTTTGATCAGCCGGGGGGGATTCCACACCCCGCCGTTGGCCACTGCGGCGTGGGCCATGGCGAGCTGCAACGGGGTGACCGAGATGTTGTGACCGATGGCCACCGACATGCCTTCATTGATCCGCTTCCAACCCTTGCGCGGACTGACGATGCCCACCTGTTCCCCGGGCAGGCAAATCCCGGTCTTTTTGCCGAAGCCCAAGATGTCGATCCACTGCCACATCCGGTCCGGCTCAAAGCGGACACCCAGTTTGGCCATGAGGATGTTGTCCGAGAGGGCGATGCCCTGGGTCACCGTGAGGATTCCGTGACCGCCGGTCTTCTCATGGATGGTCCGCTTGGCCCGGCCTTCGGTGTAGGTCCAACGACCGTGTTCGCCGTTGATGCTTTCCGTGAACCGGGTCAGCTTGTCGGCCACCGAGGCGCCGACGATCAAGGGCTTCATGGTCGAGCCCGGTTCATAGTTGAAGGCGACGACGTTATTCCGGCTGGCCTCCTCGCTGTAGCCCTCCCGGGTCATCGGATTGTAGGTGGGCCAGCTGGCCATGGCCACGATCTCGCCCGTCTGGGGCCGGATCACCACCCCGGCGGCGTGGGCCGGGGCGTGCTTCTTCACCGCCGCATCCAACTGTTCTTCCAGCGTCCGCTGGATGAACCGGTTGAGGGTCAGCTGGACGTCGCAGCCGGGCTTGGCAGGGATGGTCTCCTGGCCGTCGATCACCGGCCGGTTCTGGGCATCCACCCGCAGGGTCTCCTTGCCGTCGGTGCCCTTGAGGATTTTGTCGAACTGCTGTTCCAGGCCGGCGGCGCCCACGCCATCGGCCTTGACGAAACCGGTGACATGGGCGGCCAGGACACCATCCCGGTAGGTCCGGGTGTAGCCCCGGAGGACCTTCACCCCCACCAGCTTTAGGTTGCGGATCTGGGCGGCGACCGCTTCCGTCAGGTCCTTGGCCAGGATCCGGCCGTTGCGCCCGGATTCGAATTCCTTGCGCAGTTCTTCCCGCGGGACCTTGAGAATCCGGGACAGCTCGACGGTGGCGAGGAGCTTGTCCTCCATGTACCGGGGGTCGCAGCTGACCATCCACGAGCCGACGGATTCAACGATGGGGGCGCCGTCCGCATCCTTGATGGTGCCCCGGGGGGCCTGGAGAGTCCACGTCCGGTTGACCTGACGTTCACCCATGGTCGCCAGCATCTCGGCATCGACGATCTGCAGCTGGTGCAGGCGCCAGCCCACGGTCCCCGCCAGGGCTGCGAACACCGCGAACGCCGCCCCGAACAGCCAGGGCTGGGCCGGGGCGACGACGCCGGAGACGGTGGTGGTGGTGGCGGACATGGGAGGGAAATGTTCAGGCAGGGGCGCAGGGGAGGAGGTTGGCGGAACGTGGGCTCAGCGGCGAGCCATCACCGCGCCATTGAGCTGGCGGTTCAGGGGCAGGCCCAGGCGTTGGATCGCATCCCGCAGGGCGGGTTCGCTGGCTTCGTATTCCAGTTGGCCCTTCAGCTGGTCCAATTCCTGGCCCAGATCGATCCGAGTTTTGTTGTCGGCCCCCCGGGATTTGGCGAGGGCCAGTTCGGAATTGCCGAGGATCGCCAGGCGCATCGCCAGGAGGATCGCCAGGGGCACCCAGACGGCGGCGATGATGATGTGGATCTTGGACATGGGGTTCGGCTTCCTTCCGGGTCAACGGAGGCACCAGCGCAACTTGGCACTGGCGGAACGGGGGTTGGCGGCCAGTTCGGCCTCGTCGGCGATGACCGGCTTGCGGGAGGATTCGCCCAGGAGGCCGGCGGTGACGTGGTCCCGCAGGCGGTGCTTCACCGCCCGGTCCTCCAGGCTGTGGAAGCTGATGAGGGCGGCCCGGCCACCGGGGGCGAGGAGCTTCGGCAGGACCGCCAGCAGCCGGTCCAGCTGGTCGAGTTCGCCGTTCACCGCGATGCGCAGGGCCTGGAAGGTCCGCACCGCCGGATGCCGGGGTTGATGGCCAGGCACCGCGGCCCGGATCACCTCCGCCAGTTCGACACCGGTGTTCAGCCGGCGCTCCTGACGGGCAAGCTTGATCGCCTTGGCAATCCGCCGGCCGAATCGGTCCTCGCCCCAGGTCCAGATGATCTGGGCCAGCTCCAGTTCGCTGAGGCGGTCGATCAGTTCGAGGGCGGTCTCCGGACAGCCGTCGCCCATCCGCATGTCCAGGGCGATCTCGGTGCGCATCGAAAAGCCCCGGTCGGCATCGTCGAGCTGGAGGCTGGAGACGCCCAGGTCGGCGAGGACCGCGTCGAACTGGGCGCCTTCGGCGGCCAGGGCCTCGGCGGTGTCGGCGAAGGTCCCGGCGATGATCTGGAGTTGGTCGGCGTACGGGGCCAGGCGCTGGGCCGCGAGATCCCGGGCCGCGGGGTCCCGGTCGACGCCGGTGACCCGGGCGCCGGCGGCGAGGAAGGCCTCGGAATGCCCGCCCATCCCCAGGGTGAGATCCAGACAGTGCACGCCGGGGCCCGGACGAAGGTGCGTCTGCACCGCGGTGAGCAGCACGGGGAGGTGCAGCTCGGCCGGTGACCGGGGTTCCATGGGGGGCGCCTCAGGCGCTGGCGGCGAACGGCGCCGGGTTGCCGGCGGGTTGTTCCGCCAAGTGGTGGGCGTAGGCCAGATAGGCGCTGGCCCGGACCCGATTACCCAGGACCCGCTTGGCTTCATTCAAGCGAGCACGGGCGGATTCCAGGGCCTGGGGATCGATCAGGGCGTCGACGGCGGAACCGCCGACGGCGTCGAGCGCGTCAAGGATGCCGTGATAAGTCTGTTCACGCATGGCCAGTGGTCCGAGGGGTTGCCGGGGCGGCGGGGAGGAAGAGCACGTCGTCCAGGCTGGGATCGTAGGCGACGCCGGAGGGCGCCTGGACGATGTCAGCCCAGCGGGCGAAGTGTTCGGGATTCCACACCCGCAGGGAATCGAGCATGACCACGAAGCCGACGCTCCGTTCCAGGGCGAGGTGATCGCGGAACTGGGACGGCAAGACCAGGCGATTCTGCTGGTCGAGGGCCATTTCCACGATTCCGGCCCGCAGCTTCATCGCCAGGGTCTCCTGCTGCACCGGGGTGAGCCGGGGGTTGCTGCGGATCGCCAGTTCCCGGCGTTCCAGCTCGGTCCCGGACATCAGCAGCAGGAGGGGGAAGATTTCGCCGGTGCTTTCCTTCGCCAGGCCATGGGTCCGACCGTAAAATACCGTGTCCTCCGCCGGCAGCAGGGCGCGAGCCTTGCCGGGGACGGTGACCTGGTTCTTGGTCGACAGGGTACTGGTGTGGAGCACGGAATAGTCCGTTGGTGCTTATTGCGGCGAAACTCTGCTACCTGGTGCGATTCCATGCAACTGGTATCTCCTGTCAGTGGCGCAGCGAATTGCAGTGGTGCTGAAAAATGGCCACCATAGAAAGTGGGTCAGCATAAACACATTGTAGATATTGGGCCTGAAACGACTGCACCCGATCCAGGGGATCGGGTGTTTGGGGCGGAACGGCCAAATTTAGGGCAGGATCAGGGTATCAGCTTATCCAGGAGGACCTGGACCTGTTCAATGCGGAATGGTTTGGCCAGGATGGGCAAATCGCCGGCGATTCCTGGGCGCAAATCTCCGGTGATCAGGGCCAGGCGGGCCAGTAGGTGGGGATGAAGGGCCGCCAGGTGGGATTCCAGGTCGGTGCCTAGGCCGTCGGTGAGGTTCAGGTCGCTGAGAATGGCAATGGTATCGCCCAATCCCAGCAACTCGTAGGCCTCCCCCAGGGAGCGGGCCGTCCGGGTGGGATGGCCCAAATCGCGGATGATGTCGGTGAGCAGTTCCGCCATGAGCGGATCATCGTCGACGATCAGGATACAGCCCTTGGCGATATCCTTCCCCGCCGGCACCTCTGCCGGGTGGTGGACAGGCTTGGCCATCGGCAAATGGAGGACGACCATGGCGCCTCCCCCGGGGGACACCGCCAATTCCAGATGACCGTCCATCTCCACCAGCATGCCCGCGGCAACCGCCAAGCCGAGGCCCCGGGCACCTTCGTTCACCCGGGTGGTGTAGAAGGGCTTGGTGGCGTTGGCGACCTGGTCGTCGGTGGGGGTGGCGCCGTCATTGGCCAGCTCCAGACGAATCCGGTCATTATCCTTCAAGCCCCGGACTTTCATGCGGGTGGCCCGGGCTTGGCAGGCATTGGCCATGATCTCGTTGAAGACCCGTTCGAGGGAATGGGGCGCACCGACCACCTGGGGCAGCTCCGCCGGGATGTCGATGATCGGTACCGCCTGATTTTCCAGGCGGCGCTGCTGGGCGGCGGCAAGGATCAGGGTGGCTGGATCCACCGGCACGGGAACCTCATCCAGGGGTGAGGCCAAATGGCGGATCTGTTCCACCAGGATCCGGCAATGCTCCACCTCGTCGAGGATCACCCCCAGGCGACGGCGGGTGTCCTCGTCCCCGCTTTTTCGCTGGAGCCGCTGGGCGTAGCCCAGGATCACCGCCAGGGGGTTGTTGAGCTCGTGGGCCAATCCCCGGGCCAAATGGCTGACCACCCCCTGGGTTTCCAGGCGAACCAGTTGTTTCTGCTGCTGTTGAAGGCGTTGGTGGGCCTCGGTGAGGTGAACGGTGCGGTCTTCCACCAGTTGTTCGAGGTTGGCGTTGAAGGTCAGCAGGTCGGCATTGCGCTGGCCCAGTTCATCCAGAAGGGCTCGGTTGTGCCGGCGCAGCAGGCAGGTTTCGACGCCCTGGAGGACCAGGGCCACCGCCTGCTCGTCACCCCAGGGCTTGGGGAGGAAGGCGTCGATGACTTCGCTGTTGATGGCCTCAACGGCGAAGGCCAGGTCGGCGGCACCGGTGAAAATGATCCGGAAGCAGTCGGGATCCCGTTCCCGCAACCAGCCCAGCACCGCCAGGCCCAGAGGATCTCCGTAGCCCAGATTCTGGTCCACCAGGGCCACATCCACCTGCTGGGTAAGGATGGTTTCCCGGAATTCCGCAGCGGTAGCGCAGGTCAGGATCCTGAATTCCTTGCCCAGAGGCAGGCGACGGATCGCCCCGCAGACCCGGGGTTCGTCATCCAGGATCAACAGGGTCGACACCCCCAGGTCATTGGCAATGTTCATCGCAAAAACCACACTTGCGGTCCCTCTCCGGCGTTGCGCCCCGCTTGGAAGGGTGCGGCCATTCCGGCGCATCGTGCGCCTTGGATCGGGATCGAACGCGCTGTTTTTGCAGCACAAGGAGGGAAGTTTGCGATGTCGAAATCTTGCTTGGAAGTCATGGCGGAATCCCTCAAGACGGGCATTTCAGCCGCAGTTTTGAGGTTCATGGTTCGTCCAATTCTGGGGACACTGGAACCCCCATGATCACCGCGCCGCCGTTGCTGAGTCCCAGGGCTTCGCAGCGGAAAAGGCCGAGGATGGTGGTGATTTCCTGCAATCCTTCACCTTTACGCGCCCAGGCGGCAAGTTCCCGGGAAGGGCCATCAGGGAAGGCGGCCCGGGCCAGGCGGTTGGCCAGGGCGGTGCCGGGATGCCCGGGATCATCGCCGGGGGCCAGGTCGCCGAGGACGAGGACCGCCACCGGCAGGCGGTCGAGGACGCCCCGCAGCAGATCCAGGCTGCGGTCGTGGACCGCCAGGGCCTCGGTGCGACTGGCCACCAGCCGGGTCAGGTCGTGGTTGTAGCGCAGCAGTTCGACGTTCTGGGCCTCAGTGCGTTCCCGGAGGATCCGGTTCTGGCGCAGCAGATGGTGCCGTTCCGCGCCCTGGCGCACCGCGGTGCGCAGTTCGTCGTCATCCCAGGGCTTGGTGACGAAGCGGTAGACCTCGCCGCCGTTCACCGCCGAGCGGAGCAGTTCGATGTCGATGTGGCCGCTGAACAGGATCCGGGTGGTTTCCGGCGCCAGTTCCCGGCAGCGGCGCAGCAAGTCGACCCCGGTCAGGCCAGGCATGTGCTGGTCGCTGAGGACCACGGCGATGTCCCGGGAAATCAGTAATTCCAGGGCCTCGCCGGCTTCCCGGGCCGTGACGATTTCGTAGGGATCGAATGTTAATAGCCGGGCCAGGGAGCGGAGGATGGGGGATTCGTCGTCCACCAGAAGGATCACCGGGCGGTCTGTCTCCCCGGGACCGGCCCCACTCACTGGGCCACCTCGTCGGGATCATAGAGGCACATGGTCTCGGCCCGAGGATGCAACAACCCGGAAAAGGAGGCGGCAAAGCGCGCGCCTCCCAAATCCGAGGGGCTGACCGTCAGGTCGCCACCATGGCTGCGCACCACCTGGGCGGCGATCGCCAGGCCCAGGCCGGTGCCACTGGGTTTGGTGGTGTAATAGGGTTCAAAGACCTTGGTCACCTTGTCCGGGGGCACGCCGGGACCGGCATCATCCACCAGGAGGGTGGCGTATTCGCCGTCATCCACCGTGGAAATCCGTAGATGGCCGCCGTTGGGCTGGGCTTGCAGAGCATTGTGGATGAGGTTGATCGCCACCTGCATGACCTGGGGTCGGATCACGTTCAGCAACCGGGGTGCGGCCAGATGGCGTTCCACCTGGTAGCGGTGCTTGAGGGCATGGGTGAGGATGGTCAGGCCGCCTTCGACGCATTGGTCCAGGGACACGGATTCGCTGGTGGGGGTGGGTCGGGCCAGGGCTTTCAAATCAGCGACCACCCGCTTCAGGTGGTCGGCGCCCTCCCGGGTTTCTTCCAGCAATTGGGCGAGATCCCGGTCCACTTGCTCCCAGCGGGCTTCGGCCAGTTCGGAATGCCAGCGGGCTGCGGCGTCGGGTTTGAGGTGGCCGTCCACCCGGTCCACCAGCCGGCGCAGGCTGTCGGTGTAGCGACCCAGGGTGTTCAGGTTGCTGGCGATGTAGCCCACGGTGTTGTTCAGCTCATGGGCGATGCCGACGGTCAGTTCACCCAGGCAGGCCATTTTGTCCCGGTGGATCTCGCCCGCCGGGCGCCGGGCCGGGTCCGGCCGCTGATCGCGACCGCCCATGGCATCAGCCGTTCTTCTTCAGGCTCACTTCGACGCAGAACTTGCCCAGCTCGGAGGTGAAGCTGATGACGATGCAGGGGACGGACTTGGACTGGGCGGTGATGTAGTTCCGGCCGGTGACGATCTTGGGCAGGCCGATATCGAACTTGTAGCCCTTCTGGGTCAGGCGGTTCTTGGCATCGCCGGCGATGATGTTGGTCAGTTCGCCCACACCGTCCACCACGGATGAGGTGATCGAAGAGAAGTCCTCGCCGACGAACTTTCCCACGACGGCGATGGCCACGGCTTCCGGAAAGTTGAGGACCACCGCTCCGGTGGCTTCGCCCCCCAGGCCAATGATGCCGCTCACCCCGTAGCCTTCCTCACCTTCGCCTTTCAAGAACACCTTGTCCCGGGCCGGTGTAACGCTGGCCATGGTCTGGAAGGTATTGATGACCGCTTCGATGAACGGGTTGATGTAATCCACGTTGATGGTGCGAGGTGCGTTCATGGTGCGTTATGATCCCCGGGCTAGGCGCTGCGGCGGTGAGTTCCTGGACATAGGTACCCCACGTTTCGGGATCGCGCAAGACGTCCTCTGGCATGCTCTTGATCCCAACCACCATGCCCGCCCATGGACGTAGTACTTGGCTTGGAATCCAGTTGCGATGAAACCGCCGTGGCGTTAGTGGCGGACGGCCATCGAATTATTTCGGAAGTCGTTGCCAGCCAAGCGGATGATTTTGCTTCCTGGGGTGGGGTCGTGCCCGAGATCGCAGCCCGCGGCCACGTCGCCAGCCTCCCTGGGTTGATCGAGGAGGTGCTGTGTCAGGCAGGTTTGGACCTGGCTCACGTGAATGCGGTGGCGGTGGGGGCTTGGCCGGGTCTGGTGGGTAGCCTGCTGATTGGCGTCACCGCGGCCAAAACCATCGCCGCCCGCCGGGGCATCCCTTTGATCGCGGTGGATCACATCCAGGCCCACCTGGCGGCGGTGCATCTGGGTCGGCCCCAGGTGGCCTACCCCCTGGTGGGTTTGGTGGCGTCCGGCGGTCACAGCCATCTGTATCGCTGTTCCGCCCCCGGGGTCATCACCCTGATCGGCGGCACCATCGACGACGCCGCCGGCGAGGCCTTCGACAAGGCCGGGCAGATCCTGGGTCTGCCCTATCCCGGCGGGCCCCAAGTGGATCGCCGGGCGGCTGCGGGTAATCCCCGGGTCTATGATTTGCCCCGGAGTTTTCGCGGTGATGGCACCCTGCGTCTGTCGTTTGCCGGCATCAAAACCGCCCTGCTGTACCAGGTCCGGGGTCCCCGGGGGGAACGGCCCCTGACCCTGGACGAGCAGGGCATCGCCGATGCCTGCGCGAGTTTTCAATCGGCGGTGGTGGACAGCCTGGCGGATGCGCTGATGCAGGCCGCCGAGCGGGAGGGCGTGCGCACCGTGGCGGTGGGGGGTGGAGTTGCCTGCAATCGTGGATTGCGGACCCGCCTGGCGGATGAATGCCGCCAGCGGCGTCTGGACCTGCTGCTGCCGGAACCCCGGCATTGTGCGGATAATGGCGCGATGATCGCCGCCCTGGGCCATCAGAAATGGAAGCGGGGCGAGCTCGCTGACCTGACCCTGGCCCCGGTGCCCACCGGGCG
>CANIXE010000007.1 GCA_947470885.1 Planctomycetota bacterium | reverse complement strand
TGCTTTGCACCGGTGGACCCCCCCAAACACTGGCGCAAACGACCGTCGCACTGGGCCGTACTGACCTGGTACTGTCCTTCCCTGCCGAGAGCACCCCAATGGCTGACCCCACGCCCAGTACCCCGCCGCCCCAGAAGCCCCGGGGGTTGCTGCCCATCGCCTTGATCATGCTGGCGGGCATGACGTTGGCGATGATGGCTTTGAACCACATGACTCCGGCCAGCCAGCCGGGGAGCGCCCTGCTGTCCAATATCAGCGAAGGCAAGGTGGCCAAGATTGAGCAGGGCGGGGAAAGCCTGACCATCACTCCCACCAAGGAGGCGGGGGGCGAAGCTTATCGGGTGTATTATCCCGGGGCTCGGTTGATGGACAGTGACCAGGCGGAACTGCGCACGGTCATCAAGGACTACAACCTCAGTCTGTCCAAAGAAGGCGTCCGGCCCAAGGTTGAACTGGTGGGCGAGCCACCGGCGGGTCTGGTGGTCCAGATGGTGCCCAGCCTGCTCTTCTTCGGCCTGTTCGTCGGCGTCATGTACTTCGTGTTCTTCCGCAAAATGAACCAGGGGGGCGGTGTCCTGTCCTTTGGCAAGAGCCGGGCCCAGCGGGTGGAAAAGGGCAAGACCGGCAAGACCTTCAAGGACGTCGCCGGAATCGATGAGGCCAAGGAGGAAGTCGAGGAACTCGTCGCTTTCCTGAAAAGCCCAAAGAAATTTCAGAAGCTGGGCGGGCGGATCCCCCGGGGCGTGCTCCTGATTGGGCCCCCGGGTACCGGCAAGACCTTGCTGGCCAAGGCCATCGCCGGTGAGGCGGATGTTCCCTTTTATTCCATCAGCGGCTCGGATTTCGTGGAAATGTTCGTCGGCGTCGGCGCCAGCCGGGTCCGGGACCTGTTCCGCGAGGCCAAGGACAACAGCCCCTGCATTATTTTCATCGACGAGATTGACGCTGTCGGACGCAAGCGCGGCCAAGGCGTCAGTTCGGGTGGGCATGATGAACGGGAGCAGACCCTCAACGCCATCCTCGTGGAAATGGACGGCTTCAGCAGCGGCGACAAGGTGATCATCATCGCCGCCACCAACCGGGTGGACGTGCTGGATCCCGCCCTGTTGCGCCCGGGCCGGTTTGACCGCCACATTCAGGTCAGCCTACCGGACATCGCCGGCCGGGAACAGATCCTCAAGGTCCACGCTGGCAAGGTCACCATGGCCCCGGCGGTGGAGCTATCGAAGGTCGCCCGGGGCACTCCGGGCTTCAGCGGTGCCGACCTGGAATCCCTGATCAACGAGGCGGCCCTCCACGCCGCCCGCAACGACCAGGACGCGATCCAGACCAAGGACCTGGAATACGCCCGGGACCGGGTGGCCTTCGGCCAGGAAAAAAAGACCGGTAGCCGGGCCATGCCCGAGCGGGAACGGGTCATCACGGCCTACCACGAGGCGGGGCATACGATTTTGCAGCTGCTCATCGAAGGGGCGGATGATCTCCACAAGGTCACCATCATTCCCCGGGGCCGGGCCCTGGGTGCGACCATGCACCTGCCCAATGAGGACCGGCACACCCACGGGCGGAAGAAGCTGCTGGGGGACATCGCCATCCTGTTTGGCGGCCGGATCGCCGAGGACATGTTCTGCGGCGACGTGACCACCGGGGCCAGCAACGACATCCAGCGGGCGACCCAGTTGGCCCGGGGGATGGTCTATGAATGGGGCATGTCCGAGCGGATGGGACCCATCAAATACACCGAAGAACATGAAAGCATGCTGGGATCGGAATCCACGGTCATCGCCAGCGGCACCACCCGGCGGGAACTGGACGAGGAAGTGCGCTCCATCATCGACACGCAGTACGCGGTGGCGAAGAAGCTCATCACCGAGCAGCGGATCGCCGTCGAGGCCATTGCCAAGAATCTGTTGGAGCACGAGACCCTGGATGCGGCCCAGGTGAAGGTCATTGTCGCCGGAGGCGAACTGCCGCCCCGGATCCCGGTGGTCCTGGCGGAATCCCCCGAACCGGTGGTGGAAACCAAGGATGTGCGCCCCGCTTCGCCCATGCCCACCGAGCTGCAACCGCGCTTAGCATGAACGGGAAATTGTGAGCCAGGTGACTGCCAAGACGATGCGCTGGTGCAGCCTGCTCGTCCTGGCGGTCACCCTCCTCCGGGGAGAGGTCATCGTCTGTCTGGGGGACAGCCTGACCGCCGGCTATGGCCTGGAGGAATCCCAGGCCTGGCCGGCCTTGATCCAGGCCCAGCGACCCCAGTGGACGGTGATCAACGCCGGGATTTCAGGCGACACTACGGCGGGCGGGTTGCGCCGGTTGCCTTGGGTCTTGAAGGCCAAACCCACCACCGTGGTCATCGCCCTGGGGGGCAACGACGGTCTGCGAGGGTTGGATGAAACTAGGACCAAGGCCAATCTCGCGGCGCTGATCGCCGGCTGTCAGGCAGCCAAGGCCCGGGTGATCCTCGCGGGGATGCAACTCCCCACCAGCATGGGGCCTGCGTACCGGGAACGCTTCGCCGGCATCTTTCCCCAATTGGCCGCAGAATCACAGATCACGCTGTTGCCATTCCTGTTGGCCGGGGTGGCTGGACATCCGGAATTGAACCAGGCGGATGGCATCCACCCCACGGCAGAGGGGCAGAAGATCATCGCGGCCTTGGTATTGCCGTTGTTGGAGCCATGACCTGACATTGACGCCTGAATGACGAGGGTATAACAAAAGTATGAAAACTGCAATTAGCCTGCCGGATGAACTTGGTCATGCCGCAGATCTTTATGCGGCACAATGTGATATGTCCCGGTCGGAACTATATGTCAGGGCCCTGTCGGAATATCTGTCCCGCCACAAGTTGGATGACGTTACGGAACGGATCAATGTTGTGATGGGGAATATTCAGGGCGAAAAATCGGAACTTCTCGGGGAACGAGGCCTTGGATCCCTACGGGGGTTGGAGTGGTAAGGCGTGGGGAAATCTGGTGGGCTGACCTGGGCGATAATTCGGGCAGTGAGTTGTCCTTTGATCGCCCCGTGCTGGTCATCCAGTCGGATGCCATCAATCGTTCAGCCTTCAATACGGTGGTCGTCCTAGGCATTACTTCGAATACCAAATACGCAGGTATTCCTGGGAATGTTGCCATTGGGAAGGACGAAGGCTTATTACCCAAGGATTCGGTCATTGTCTGTGCCAATATTGCGGCGATAGATAAATCCCGTTTCAAAAGCAAATTGGCGGAATTGCCCGACTATTTTCTTGATCAGGTTGAATTCGGCCTGTCCATCGCCTTGGATCTGAAGTGAAGATCATGGGGGGTGGTTTGCGGACCGTTCCACCGCCACCAAGGTCGACGACCTTCCAGCGATTTTCAGTGATGGCAGTCCCATGAATCCCGTGCTATCAGCCCAAGGTCTCGTCCGCCGGTTTGTCACCCCGGAGCGGACTCTAACCATCCTCGACGGTTTGGACCTTGCGGTCCAACCGGGCGAAGTGGTGGCCATCGTCGGCCGCAGCGGCAGTGGCAAATCCACCTTGCTGGGTCTGTTGGCGGGTCTGGATCATCCCGATGGCGGGAAGGTCACCCTGGATGGCCAGGATCTGGCGACCCTGGGGGAAGCCGCCCTGGCGGAACTACGGGCGAGACGGTTAGGCTTCCTGTTCCAGAATTATCGCCTGCTGTCAGCCCTCACCGCGGAAGAAAACGTCCGAGTACCCTTGGAACTGGTGGGCCGCCGGGATGCCCGGGACCGGGCCAGGCACTGGCTGGCCCAGGTTGGCTTAGGTGATCGGGGCGGGCATCGCCCGGCGCAGTTGTCTGGCGGTGAACAACAGCGGGTCGCCCTGGCCCGGGCCTTGGCCAATGATCCGGCCCTGGTGATCGCCGATGAGCCCACGGGGAACTTGGATGCGGCCACCGGGCAAACCGTGGCGGATCTGCTGTTTTCCAGTATCCGGGCCAACCAAGCCGCCGGCATCTACGTGACCCACGATCCCCTATTGGCCCGACGGGCGGATCGGGTGCTGCACCTGGAGGCTGGCCGGCTGGTGGCCCCATGATTCTGGTCCGCCTGGCCTGGTGGCTGACCCGGGGGGCGCCGGCGGCGGCCGGGGTGCTGATCCTCTGCCTGGCGGTGGCGGTGGCCGGGCGGGTGTCGGTGGGCTCCCTGGGCCGGGTGGTGGAGCTGGTGATCGCCGGGGAATCCCGGGGGATCTTGGGTGGAGATTTGGAACTCAGTGGGGCTTCAGCCTTGACCGAGGTCCAACAGAAGGCGGTGCTAGGAGTCCTGCCCTCGGGCAGCCACTGGGCCAACCAGCGGACCTGCACCACCATGGCGACGACCGTTTCCGGGCAGACCCGGGCGGTGGAACTCCGGGCGGTCCCGCCGGAATGGCCCCTCGTGGGTCGTCTGGTCCTGGATTCAGCGGCGGATCTCCAGGTCGGGCCGGTCTGCGCGGTGCAGCCGGACCTGCTGCGCCAACTGAACTGTCGAGTGGGGGACGTGCTGCGTCTGGGTCGTTTGGACGTGCGGATCGCTGGGGTCATCGTGGAGGAACCCGGGGCGTTCACCACGCCCTTCCAGCTCGGACCTCGGGTCTTGGTGTCCGCCGCTACCTTGGACGCCACCGGGCTGGCGGGCTTTGGGGCTCGCATTCGCCATGCCCTGCTGGTGACTCTGGCGGATTCCGAGCCGGCGGCGGTGGCGGCACTCGCCAAGGCGGTCCATCGCGCCTTGGGCCAGGATCCCGAGGCCCAGGCACCCCCCGGCTCCTTTGGCCCACCCCAGCAGGGAATAGCCGTGAAAACGGCTGCCGAAGCCCAGGGCCAGATGGTCCGGGTGGTGGAGCGCCTGGGGGATTGGCTGCGTCTGGCGTCGTTGCTGGCTTTGATCCTGGGTGGTCTGGGGATTGCCACCCTGGTTCGGGGCATGCTGGTACGCACCGCCGGAGACCGGGCGGTGTTGGCGATTCTCGGGGCTGGTCCCCGGCGCTTGGCGATGCTGACGGTGATTCAGGTGACGGGGCTGGCATTCGTCGGGGGCTTGCTGGGGAGCGCCCTGGGCGGGCTCATTGCCGGGGTGATCGTCCGCCAGTCGGGGCTGCCCCCGGGGATTCCGGTGGTGGATCCCGTTAGTCTGGGCTTGGGCGTCCTTCTGGCGGTGGGTGCGGCGCTGGTGTTCGCCGCCGGCCCATTGCTGGAAACCGCCGGCCAACGGCCCCTGGCGATCCTCCGGGGGGACGCTCCGGTGTCCTCCCGCCGGGGATTGCTGGGAAGTGTGGCGGTGATTCCCCTGCTGCTGGGGCTGGCCGCGGTGGAAACCCGCAGCCTGATCACCGGCCCGGCGGTGATTGCCGGGGCTTTGGTGGCGGGCGGGTTGCTGGCCTTGCTGTTCCGGGTGGTCCTGCCCGGGATCGGCAGGCTTGCCCTGTTCCGCCGGGGTCCGTGGACCTTCGCCCTGGGCCATGGCCTGGGGAATCTGGGCCGGCCGGGGTTGCGGGCCGTGCCAGCAGCGACGACCTTGGGCCTGGGGGCGGTGCTCCTGGGCGTACTGTTGGTCTATCGGGCCAGCGTTAGCGGTGAATTGGCGGCGGAGTCCCGGGGCACCCTGCCCACGTTGTTCGCCATCGATCTCCAAGATGACCAGGTGGAGGATTTCCGCCGGGCCACACCGGACGATCGGGGGGAATTGGCCCCCATCGTCCGCGCCCGTTTCCGGGGAATCGTCGGCCGGGAAGCCCCGGTGCCGGCCGGGAGTGCCGGCGACGAGGCGAAATTCTTCCGCGCCCGGGAACAGAACTTGAGTTGGCGGACCAGCCCCGGGGCAGACGAAACCCTCCTGGCGGGACGTTGGGCGACGGGAGAAGGGGAATGCACTCTAGAAAGCGGCTTTGCCACTCGTTTGGGGGCGGGGATCGGGGATAAACTGCGATTTGACGTCCAGGGCGTGCCCCTGGAATTGACGGTCACCGGCCTGCGCCAGGTCCGCTGGCTGGGCTTTCGCCCGAATTTCTTCATCCTCACTGATCCCCAGAGCTTGGCCGGGGCCCCGACCACCTGGATCGCCGCCCTGGCGCCGACCGGGGACCGCTTGGCGGTTCAACTGCGCCTGACCAAGGCTTTCCCTAATTTGACCATCCTGGACCTGGCCACCATCGCCCGCCGGGTCCAGGGTCTCACCGATCGCCTAGCCTGGGCTGTCGCCGGGATCGCCGGCCTGGCCCTGGTCGCGGGCCTGCTGGTTCTGGGGGGGATGGTCCTGGAAAGCGCCCGGCGACGGCGGGAGGACGCTGCGATCCTCGCCTGCCTGGGTCTGCCCCGGGGGCCGTTGGCATTGTCCTTGGCGGTGGAATTCTCCGTTTTGGGCCTGGTGGCTGGGATGGCGGGCCTGGTCCTGGCGGTGCCCGGGGGTCTGCTGGTGGTCCGCCTACTCTTGAAACTGCCGGTGAGCATCCCCTGGGAGGGCATCCTGTTGACCCTGCCCATCCTCACCGGATTGACCGCCCTGGCGGGGGTCCTGGCGGCGGGCCAAGTGTTACGTGCCCGGCCCTTGGAAGTATTGCGCAGCGATTAATTGCGCTGGTGGATTTTCTGGGGTAAGCTGGGGAATGCTTGCACTCTCGCCATTCACCCCGGTCCAATTGGATGCCCAGGTGATCCGTCGCCTGGCGGAACGGGTTGCCAAGGGGGCGCTGGAACTGCCGGTGTTGCCGGAGGCCGCCAGCAAGGTGGTCCAGCTCTGCAATGATCCCACCGTGGATCTGGCGCAGATCGCGGCGGTGGTTTCCCGGGATGCATCCCTGGCCGGCAATCTGATGCGCCTGGCCAATAGCACCCTGTACGGCGGCACCAATCCCCTGGTGTCCCTGGACCAGGTGCTGGCCCGCCTGGGGGTTGCCAAAGTCCGGGAGATGGCCCTGATCATCAGCTGCCAAGGTAAGGTTTTCAAGGTGGCCGGTCACGAAAACCTGGTGAAGGCCCAGTTCCGCCATTGCCTGGCCACCGCTCTGTTCGCCCAGGAGATCGCCCGCAGCCGGCGCTGGAATGTCGAAGAAGCCTTTCTGTGCGGCTTACTTCACGACATCGGTCGGCCGGTGCTACTTCAGGAGGTGGTGGAAGGCTGTGCCATGTTCGGCATCCCCTTCGATCCGGCGGCGGCGGACGCGGCGATCAGCGCCCTCCACGCCCGGGTTGGCGGCGAGATGGTCCGTCACTGGAAGCTGCCGGTGCGCCTGGCGGAGGTGGTCCAGTTCCACCACGACCCGATGAAGGCCACCACCGCCCGCAACCAGGCGATGATGACCGCCCTGGCGGACGACTTGGCCCACTTGCTCTTGGCTGGTCCGAAACAGGTGGCGGAAGATTCAATCCGCGAGCATCCCCTGCTGGGGGACCTAAACATCTATCCCGATGAATTGGCGGCTCTGATCGCCTTCGGGCCCAAAGCCAAAGCCACCGTGGAGGCCATGGGATGAGCCTGTTCGATTACGATGTGATCATCATTGGCGGCGGCCCCGCCGGCCACCACGCAGCCCTCCAGGCGGCCGCCGCCAATCAGCGGGTGGTCCTGGTGGAACGGGATCCCTACCTGGGCGGGCAATGCCTCCATCGGGGTACGATCCCCAGCAAGACCCTGCGGGAAACCGCCCTGGCGATGAGCAGCTTCCGGCGCAAGAGCGGGGTTGATATTCCCGTGGAATTCGGCGAAGAAATCCAGGTCGCCAGCCTGATGACCCGCCTGGAGGAGGTCATCCGCGGACACATGAAGTACCTGAAGGACCAGCTCACCCGGGCGGGGGTGGAACGTCGCCGGGGCCGGGCCAGCTTCATCAACGACCACACGGTGGAGATCCAGTCGGTCAAAGGGGAGAAGGAGCTGATGACGGCGGCCTTCATCATCATCGCCGTGGGCAGCCGCCCCAGGGCGCCGGCGGAAGTGCCCATCGACCACGAGGCCATCCTCGACAGCGACTCCATCCTTTCCCTCATCTACCTGCCCCAGAGCCTCACCGTCCTGGGGGCCGGGGTGATCGCCACCGAGTACGCCTCGGTGTTCGCCGCCCTGGGGACCACGGTGACGATGATCGACAAGGGGGACCGGCCCCTGGCGTTCCTTGACCAGGAATTGACCGACCGCTTCCTGGCGTCGTTCCAGGCCACCGGCTCACGCTACCTGGGGAAATCCGCCATCGCTTCGGTGATTCGGGACGACACCCAGGCCAAGGTGGTGACCACCCTGAAAGACGGTCAGATCATCACCAGCGACAAGCTGTTGTGCGCCCTGGGCCGGGTCGCCGTGCTGGATGGTTTGAACATCGAAGCCGCGGGTCTGAAACAAACGGACCGGGGCCTGGTGGCGGTGAACGCCCACGGCCAGACCGCGGTGCCCCACATCTATGCCTGTGGCGACGTGGTCGGGCCGCCCTCGCTGGCCAGTGCCAGCATGGGCCAGGGCCGGCGGGCGATCCGCCATGCCCTCAACCTGGCGGCGGCACCCATGTCGGACCTGGTACCCGTCGGCATTTATTCCATCCCTGAAATGTCCAGCGTCGGCCTGTCCGAGGCCGAGGCGATCAAGCGCCACGGGGGGTGCATTGTCGGCCGGGCCAGCTTCGGCGAGATCTCCCGGGGGCTGATCGGGGCTAACGAGCAGGGCCTGCTGAAGCTGGTGGCGGACGCCCAGGGACGAAAGTTGCTCGGTCTCCAGGTCGTTGGGGAGGCTGCCGGCGAACTGGCCTCCATCGGCCAGATGGCCCTGATCCACGGCGATGACATCGATGTGTTCGTCGACCACACGTTCAACTTCCCGACCTTGGCGGAGGCCTATCGCAGCGCCGCCATCGATATCATCCAGCAACGTTGACCTTCCCCACCCAAGCCCCTTTGGAACCCGGCCATGGATGACAACATCTCAACGGCGGAATTCAGCAAGCTGCTCAAGGGGTTCGTGGTCAAGGCCCACGACCAGGACAACCGTTACACCATGACCCTGGCGATGAACCATGGCATTCTGGTGGTGAGCATTGTCGGCACGGTGCTGCAACCCATCGCCGAGGAGTTCGCCCAGCGCATCGACGACCTGTTCGCCTACACTCCGGCCCGCCAGGCGGCCATCGACCTTAGCAGCTGCGATTATCTCAGCAGCAGCGCGTTCGGGGTGCTCATGGAGTTCTTCAAGGCCTCCAATCGCCGGGGCGGTCAGATCATCCTCGTCGGTCCCTCCCCCAAGGTCAGGAAACTCCTGGAGATCCTGAGCATGGACCAATTCTTCCTAATTGTCGACGACCTGGAGATGGCCCATGGTTTCTTCCGGGAGAGTGCCCAGTTTCCGGCATTGAAATTCCCCCGGAATCCGATCACCCCGGTGAGCTAGGACGGCCTGGCCGGCCGCCCCAGCACCAGTTTATTCGATTTTCCACTCCACCGACGGCTGGCACAGCTCTTTCAGCCGGGTGCCCAGGGTGTTGCGGGTGATCCCCAGCAGTTGGGCCGCTTTGCTCTTGTTGTTCTGGCAGGCTCCCAGGGCGGCCTCGAACAGGTAGCGTTCCCATTTCACCCGGACCCGGTCGTACAGATCGCCGTCACCGCGTTCGATGGCGGAATGGGTCTCCGCCCGCATGTAGGATTTCAGGCGGGATTCGAAGCTGGCTAGTCCGTGCTGCTTGTCCGATTCCTGGTGGGGGTCGAAGGCCATCACCGCCATGGGCAGGAGATCCGTGGTCAGCTCCTTGCCGGGGGCCATGACCACGATTTTTTCGATGCAGTTTTCCAGCTCGCGGATGTTGCCCGGCCAGGGGTAGCGGACCAGGGCTTCCAACACATCCGGGGCGACGTTTTCGATGTATTTGCAGTTCCGCTGGCAGTAGACCGACAGGAAGTGCTCCACCAGGTGGGGGATGTCTTCGGTGCGCTGGCGCAGGGGCGGGATCTGCAGGTACACCACGTTCAAGCGGTAGTACAGATCGGCGCGGAACGTGCCTTTTTCAACTTCCTTTTCCAGGACCCGATTGGTGGCGGCGACGACCCGCACGTCCAGTTTGCGAGTCTTGGTGTCACCCACCCGTTCGATTTCCATTTCTTGGAGCACGCGGAGCAGGCGCACCTGCATCGCCGGCGACACTTCGCCAATTTCATCCAGGAAGATGGTGCCGCCGTGGGCCGCTTCGAATCGACCCTTGCGGTCGGCGATGGCCCCGGTGAACGCGCCCTTCACATGGCCGAACAGTTCCGATTCCAGCAGGGTCTCTGACAAGGCCCCGCAATTCACGGTAATGAACGGCCCATTGGCCCGGGGGCTGTGGTCGTGGATCAGGCGGGCGATCAGCTCCTTGCCGGTGCCGGTTTCCCCGTGGACCAGGACCGTGGCGGTGCTGGCGGCCACCTTGTGGGCGGCTTCCAAGACCCGGCGGAACCCGCCGGATACGGCGATGATGTTCTGGTGGCTGTAGCGGGCCTTGATCTCTTCCCGCAGGGAGGCGTTCTCATCGATGAGTTCCGCCTTTTCCAGGTTGAGGAACTCGTTCATCGCGCACCACTGGAGGAACAGGTCCGCCAGCAAGTGTCCGGCTTCCGGGCCGGCCCGATCGACGATCAGCACGCCGTGGATGCGCTTGGATTTGCCCAGGGGATAGGCAACCCAGCCGTCACCGATCACCGGATCGCCACCGGCGCCCTCGGCCTTGATCCGGTCCACCAGGGCCCGATCCGCCTCTTCGGACTGGAGCGGTTCCCCGTGGGCGATGATCTCCCGCAGGTGCCCATCATGGCGCAGGGTGATCAGCCGCCCGGCGGCCAGCAGGCCGCTACCCTGGGCCAGGCGCAGCGCCGCGAGGACGCTGGGCCGCAACTGGGGGTTGGCGACCCGGGCTTCGGTGGCGGCGTCGAGGAGTTCGAGGAGGGGCGTTGGCATGGGTGGAAGCTATCGTCCCGGGTGGGCGCAGGGCGTTCCGGAAAAAATCACGCCTTGGCCTGGGCGGCCACGACCAGGGCCAGTTCCTTGAGCTGCTTCTCGCTGACCGGATTCGGGCAGTCCAGCATCTCGTCCCGGGCCTTCTGGTTCTTGGGGAAGGCGATGACGTCCCGGATCGATTCGGCGCCGGTCATGAGCATGATCAGACGATCCAGGCCGAAGGCCATGCCGCCATGGGGCGGCGCACCGAAGGACAGGGCGTGGAGCAGGAAGCCGAACTTCTTCTGGGCGTCCTCCTGGCTGATTCCCAGGGCGGTGAACACCCGGCTTTGGGTCGCGCTGTCGTGGATACGGATGGAACCGCCACCGATCTCGTTGCCATTGAGGACCATGTCGTAGCTCTTGGACAGGACCTTGCCGGGGTCGCTGGTGAGGTACTGGACGTGTTCCGCGTAGGGCGAGGTGAACGGGTGGTGGTTGGCGACGAAGGCCTGGTGCTCGTCGCTGTACTCAAACAGGGGGGCCGAGTGCAGCCAGAGGAACTCGAACTGGTCCGGGGTGGTGAGCTTCAGGCGGTTGACGCCCAGTTCCACGCGCAGGGCGCCCAGGGCGGCGCAGACCGTCTTTTCCTTGTCGCAGCCGAAGAACAGCACGTCGCCGTCAGCGACGTCCAGCTTCACCGCCAGGGCGTTCCGGGCATCGTCGGTGATGTTCTTGGCGGCGGGGCCCTGCCAGTTCTCCTTCACCTTGGGATCGCCCTGGATCTTGATCCAGGCCAGGCCCTTGGCGCCGTAGCCCTTCACGAACTCGGTGAGCTGGTCGAGGGTCCGGCGGGACAGGATCTCGCAGGCGGTTTTCTTCGAGGCGGGCACCACCGCGCCCTGCTCAAAGCCGAACTTGGCGTTGATCGCCCGGCACACGCCACCGGCGCTGACGGCGTTCTGGAACACGCTGAAGCCGCTGGTGGGGGCCCAATCGGTGAGATCGACGATGGGGATGCCATAGCGCAGGTCAGGCTTGTCGCTGCCATAGGTGCGCATGCCCTCGGCCCAGGTCATCCGCCGGAAGGGCGTGGTCAAGTCGATGTTCAGGGCCTTCTTCCACAGTTCCTTGGCCAGGCCTTCCCCCAGGGCCATGATGTCGTCCATCTCGATGAACGACATTTCCAAGTCGATCTGGGTGAATTCCGGCTGCCGATCCTGGCGCAGGTCCTCGTCCCGGAAGCAGCGGGCGATCTGGACGTACCGGTCGTAGCCGCCCACCATCAGCAACTGCTTGAACAGCTGGGGGGATTCCGCCAGGGCGTAGAACTGGCCCTGGTGGACCCGGCTGGGCACCAGGTAGTTCCGGGCGCCGCCCGGGGTGTACTTGCACAGCACCGGGGTCTCGACCTCAATGAAACCGTTGGCATCGAAGTAGTCCCGGGCCGCCTTCACCGCCTTGTGGCGGAGGATCAGGTTGCGCTGGGTCGCCGGCCGGCGCAGGTCCATGAACCGGTACTGGAGGCGGATCTCCTCGCCCACCTTGGCGTGCTCGTCGATCTCAAACGGAGGGGTCTGGGCCTTGTTCAGGACCGTCAGCTGGGAGGCGAAGATCTCGATCTCGCCGGTGGCCAGGTTGGGGTTCTTCCGCTCACCCCGGGACTTCACCGTGCCGGTCACTTGCAGCACCCATTCGTGGCGGGCCTCGCTCGCCAGGGCGTGGGCCTCCTTGCCGCAGAGATCCGGATCGAAGGTCACCTGGCACAGGCCGTTACGGTCACGCAGGTCGATGAAGATGATGCCGCCGTGGTCCCGGTAATTCTGCACCCAGCCGCAGATCGTGACGGAGGAATCGATATGGGCGGCCCGGAGGTCGCCGCAGAGATGGGTGCGCTGCATAGGGGTGCTCGTGAGTGGTCCGGGAGCCTAGGTTGCACCTATTTTGCGCAAGGCTGGTGATTGAGCGTGCAGCTATCATTCTTCGTCCGGTCTTACCAACACCAACCCTTGAGCCCCGTAGGGTCAGGCGAGGGTTGCCACCATGCGTATGATCTTGGGTTTGTTGGTGTTCTGGTCTTTGGTGTTACCGGCAGCGGAATCGCCGGCGGGCTTCACTAAGCAGGGGGTCCGGGTGGCGGTGTCCATCCAAGGTTCCGGCGACCAGGCTCGGGTGGTGGCGGTGTTCACCCCCGAAGCCAAGCATCATGTCTATGGCCTGGAATTGCCGGCGGACACCCCGGGAGTACCCACCCGGATTGAGCTGGCCCCTGGCGACACCGCAACGGTCCGTGGTCCACTAACGGCGGATAAGGCGACCCATGAGTTGAACGGGCTGGCCGTGTTCCCCGAGGGGATCGTGACCCTGACCTTGCCCATCACCGCGCCTGCAGCCGGCACGGTGCCGGTCCTGGTCAGCTACCTGGCCTGCACCGCGGATTCCTGTCGAATCCCGGTTTTGCGTCAGCGGGTGGAGGTCCAGGCCTCTGGAGCAACGTCCGCCACCGGGGCAAAAGGCGGGGTGTTCAGCCCCGCCACCCGGGCCGAGGCCGAGGCCCTCATCGCCGCGGCCCCCGGCCCGGTGCTGGTGGATTTCACCGGTCCCTCCTGTGTGAACTGTCAGCTCATGGCCAAGACGGTCTTCCGGGAACCGGCGGTGATCCAGGCGCTGGACGCCTTGACCCTGATCCTGGTGAACACGGACCCGCCCCACGACGATCTGGCCCAGTGGCAGCAGGAACGCTTCCGCAGCCAGAACCGTCCGCTGTACATTCGCCTGGATAAAGGCGAGGAAACCCGTTGGACGGCGGTGTTCAGCCCCTCAGAGACGGGTCGTCTCCAGGAGTTTATCGCTTTCCTGGGGGGCGGTCCGGGGCGGGATGCGGGCACCGGCGAGGGGTTGGGCCAGTTCATCGTCCTCGCCCTCCTGGGGGGCCTGGTGACCCTGTTGATGCCCTGCACCTACCCGATGATCCCCTTCACCGTGACCTTCTTCAGCAAGCAGGCCGCCGCCGGTCACCGTCTGCTGCCCTTGGCCCTGGCTTATGGTGCGGGGATCATGGGCTGTTTCGTGGGGCTTGGAGTGCTGATCACCGGGGTGTTCGGGGCCAATCTGGCGACCCTAGCGGGCCATCCCGTCACCAACTTGCTGATTGGTCTGCTGTTCGTGGTCCTGGGTCTGGGGCTTATTGGCGCGTTCTTTCTGCGTCTGCCCGCGGGCCTGGCGGGCCTGGCCGGGGGAGGCCGGGGCGGGTACTTCGGGGCTCTGGTGATGGGCCTGACCTTCGCCATCACCGCCTTCACCTGCACCGCGCCCTTCGCCGGATCCGTGCTGGCGGCGGCGGTGGCCACCGGCACCTGGGGTGCGGCGGTGGCGGGGATGGCGATTTATAGCGGGTCCATCGCGGTGCCCTTCGTGTTCCTGGCCCTCAGTCCCGGCCTGTTGAAGAAGCTGCCCCGGGCAGGGGCGTGGATGAACGAGTTCAAGATTATTGGCGGCTTGGTGGAACTGGCGGCGGCGGCGAAGTTCCTGGCGATTTGCGACCTGGCCTGGGGCTGGGGGGTGATCGGCCGGACCAGCGTTCTTGCTCTGTGGGCGGCCACCGCCCTGATTCTCGCCGGGTACATCGCGGGACGCTGGCGGATGGCGGGGGATGATGTCGTCGAGGCCCTGGGTCCGGGCCGCCTGCTGGGCAGTCTGGTATTCCTGACCCTGGGCCTTTGGCTGATAGCTGGCCTTGCTGGGGCGAACCTGGGCTTGGTGGAAGCGTTCTTCCCCGGGGATCTTGCCCCCGGGCGGTGACGATCGGTATTTCCTTGGTGGGGAGGGGTGCATCATCGTCCGTCCCATGTCTCCCTCTGTCCTCAGTCCTGATCCCGGGGTGTCTACGCCCTCCCGGGCGGAGCGGTTGGGGGTCACGGTGCAGTGGGATGGTTGGCGAGCTTTTGGCATTGGGGTCGCCATGGCCGTGCCCACCGGGGTGGCGATGGTGGTGGCGGTCCAGCATTATCAGGCCGGACCCGCCGCCCTGGCGACCCTGGCGGGGGCCGGGGCCTGTGGTTTTTTGGCGGCCCCCGTGGTCCTCCATGTGGTCGCCGCCTTGGCCCTGCCGGTGGCCCGGGCCTATGCCGGGTTACTGGTGGTGGCGGCCCTGGCCTGGCTGGCGGCGGGACTATGGCCCAGCCTGATGACCCTCGTGGCGGGCGCGGCCGTGGCCCAGGCGGCCGTGTCCTCGGCGGTGCCGTTGGCGACGTCCTGGTGGCGGGCCAATAGCGCCGACCGAGATCGGGGCCGCTGGTTTTCCCGATCCATCCGCTTCGAGGCCACCGGCGGGATCCTGGGGACGCTGGTGGTGGTCCTGGTGATGCGCAACGAGGCGGCGAATTATCTTCTGCCGATTTTCATGTCGGCCCTGGCCATCGGCGTTGCCGCCCTGTGTGCCTGGCGGATCCCCGGGGGCGCCCTGCCGGTGAAGGGGGGCATCAATCCCCTGGCCTCCCTGGCCTGGCTGTGGCGGGATCGTCGGTTCGGTTACATCAGCCTGTCGTGGATGATCATGGGCTTCGCCAATTTCGCGGCCTTGCCCCTGCGGGTGAGCTACCTGGCGGATCCCGCCCAGGGGCTTGGCTATGGCGCGGCGCTGGTCCAGATCCTGGTGGTGGGGATCCCCACGGCGATTCGTCTGCTGGTGTTGCCCTACTGGGGTCGCTGGTTCGATCGGGTGGACATCATCGCCATGCGGATGGTCATCAACGTCTGCTTCGCCGGGGCGATTGCCTGTACGTTCACCTCCAGCTTGTCCCTGCAGATCCTTGGTTCTGTGCTGTGCGGGCTGGCCTTCGGTGGTGGCGACCTGGCCTGGAGTCTCTGGGTCACCCGGGTCGCCCCGCCCGAGCGCACCGGGGCGTACATGGCCGCCCATACGTTTTTGACGGGATTCCGCGGCTTGGTGGCCCCATTTTTGAGCTTCCACCTGGCCCAGGGCTGGGGGATGGTGGGGATCGCCTATGGGGCGGTGGGGATGATTGTGTTGGCGACGGTGATGCTGTGGCCGGAGATGGAGCGGAAATGAAATGATGAATGCTCATCGGGAATGCTCATCGGGAATGCTCGAATGCTCGAATGCTCGAATACTCGAATGCTCGAATACCAGAAACGAAATCGCCCACGAATCACGGGAATACGTGGGCGATCTCATCTCGGCTTCCGTAGGGTTTAGAGTCCTTGACCGAAATTGAAACGACCTGGCGAGTCACGTATTGTTGAAGGACTCTTGATGTTCGTGCGGGTCCAGGGCCGGCGAGGCCGTGGTAGGGCGTAGCGGGACAACGTCCCGCGAACAGCAATCCCCCGAGCGCGCCTGCGCGCGCGAGCGGGGACGGGGCTTGGTTGCGCGCAGCGCAACGCCCCGGCGAAGCCGGGGTCGCACCAGACCGATCACCGCGCAGCGGTGACCTGCGTAGCAGGCAAGCCGCGCAGCGGCGAAGTTGGGCTGGGGCGCAAGCCCCGCTAGTCGTCGAGCAGCAGGTCTTCCAAGGTGAGGGCGTTCTCCTCCAGGTAGGTCGCACCTTCGATGGACAACGGGGTCCAGGGGATCAGGGCCAGGCGGTTCTTGCTGATGCCTTCCCGGGTGTGTTCGCAAATGCCGAAGGGCAGGGGCAGGTTCTTGTCGATCTTGCGCAGGGCGCGGTCGATCTGCCAGACCAGATTCTTCTCTTCACCGGCGAGGCCCAGGCTGACCTCCTGCATTTCCGCGTCGGAGCCGCGTTCGGCGGCATGGAGCGGGGTGGTGTGGCCGTCTTCGGCCTCCATCGCGTCCTTTTCCAGATCGGTGATGTCCGAAACAATCTCGGTGCGCCGGGCGAGGAGGACCTCCTTCCACTTGCCCAGTTCCTCCTTGGTGAACGGACTGCGTAGATTGGTGACGGGAGCCTTGGGCTTTTCGTGGGGGCGTTCCGGGCGGGTCACGATCCGGCTCTCGGAGCGGCTGCGACCTGATTCCGAACGGACCCGGGACGGTGCCACAGGTACTTTCATCTTCCCGGATTTGCTTTCCGGTTTTTCAATCGTCTTGCTGGTGGTCTTGCCGGCTTTGACAGCAGAAGGTTTCACCGGTTCCGGGGTTTTGGGCATGGAGGGTTCCTGTCGCTGAAGTTCCGGGCGGGTAGGCCCCCGTCGGCGGGGCCGCGGCAGGCTGGTCATGTGAGGAAGGGATGCAAGCGGGGAGTCCGGGATGGATCCTGTCGCACGTCACTGCATCCAGGATACCACATGATTCGTCCGCCGTCGAGGGCAGATGGACTGGCCGGGGGATCGGGTTAGAAAGTGCGTGTGACCGGCCCTGTCAACGAACTCATCGGCGGCGTGCCGCTCATCCATGCGGTGGGGACTCCACGGACCATCGGTGAAATCCTGGGCTACCGCCTGAAGCCTAGGCTCCAGGTCCTGGCCCAATATCTCCGGGAACAGTTCACCGCCGCCCTGGTAGGCACCCCCCACGAAGGCGGGCAGGAGGAACTGATGTCCCGCCTGCGGAATCTGTTCACGCCCTTGGCCCAGATGGATCCTGGGCTGTGGATGGAGATCGAGTCCATGGCCCGGGCCGCGGATCTGGGAGCAGAGGAACTTCTGCTCATCCACGGGTACGGCGATCTGCTCAGTTTCCATGGCTGTGCGGTGCCACCGATGCGTTCCACGTTTGTGGCTTTGGCGCCGGATCATACCGATACGGGGAAGGTGCGGATGGTCCACGCCTGGCACCTCGACCCGGCCCTGTACCCCTACATCACCCTGGTTCGCCGGGTTCCCTCCCACGGTCCGGCGAGCCTGACCCTGACCTTGGCGGGACTCCATCCGGTGGCTGGGGTGTCCCAGGCCAGGATCGGTGCCTGCGTCAATGAATTGCGGGTGAAGGACGGCAAGGAAGGACACTTCATCAGCCATTTGTTGGCCTCGGTATTCACCGCGCCATCCATTACAGACGCCAGCCGGCGGATCATCCAGGGTCCGCGCCAAGGTGGGGCGGCCATCCATCTGATGTCGGCAAGCGAACGGTTGTCTGTGGAGTTGTCGGGACAGCTCCATGTGCGCCTGGATGATCGTCAGCCCGGTGCCCCCAGGGTCCACACCAACCATGCCCTGGACGAAGCGATCCAGGCCCAGGCTTCGATCCAAGGTGATCCCGGATCAAAATCCCGTCTGGTCCGCCTGGCGGCCTATGCCGTCGAGGCCCGGGGCCTGGATCCAGGATCCATTGCTGGGTGGTTCGGTTTGGATTCCCGGGAATCCAGCGGAAAATTGAAACTGGAATCCCTGGTCGGTATGCCCTCAGAGACCACCGTGATCACGGTCATCGATCCCAGCGATTGTACGCTCCATCTCCGCCGGGGTGGCACTCCTGCCAAGATGGAATCCACGTCCCTCGACGCCAAGAAATCCGGATGACCGGGATGGCTGGGTCGGCTCAGCCCGCCGCCCCGCAGATCATCCGCCTGGCGGGGCGTTGGCGCGAGGAATTCCCCGCCAGCCCATGTGCTGGCCTGCTCTACCCGGCAGGGGCGGTTTTTGCCCTGATTTCAGCCATGAGGGGGTGGGCCTACGATCGGCAGATCTTGGTTCGTCATCGTTTGTCGGTGCCCGTGATCAGTTTGGGCAATCTCACCGCCGGTGGCACGGGCAAGACTCCGGCCGTCGCGACCCTGGTGACCTGGCTGCGCGCCCATGGGCGGCGGCCTGCGGTGGTATCCCGGGGCTATCGGGCCGGACGGGATGGGCGGAACGAAGAAGCTTCCCTGGTGGGTGACGTGCCGGTGGTATGCAATCCCGACCGGGTGGCCGGCGGTCGTCGGGCCATCGCCGATGGGGCGGATGTGCTGATCTTGGATGATGGCTTCCAGCACCGTCGGTTGGCCCGGGATCTGGATATCCTCCTGATCGACGCCACTAGGCCCTGGGGCTGCGACAATGGCGGATCCGGACGGCCGCTTCCCGCGGGCTACTTGCGGGAAGCGCCCCGGCAGGCCCGGCGGGCAGGGCTGCTGTGGTTGACCAGGACGGATCTGGTGGAGCCCCAGCGACTCGCCCGGTTGCGGAAGGAATGCGCCGATCTGGCCCCGGGGGTGCCCGTGGTGGAAGAACGGGCCACCGGGGCCTGGTTAACCCCGATCAGCGGAGGAACGCCCATGCCCCTGGCGGCCTGGATCGGTCGGCGGGTGGTCCTGGCCAGTGGTATTGGTCATCCAGGAGCCTTGGAAATTCAGGCTGGGCGCCTGGGTCTTCATGTCCTTGCCGCTGTCCGCTTCCCGGATCACCATCATTTCACCCCCGCTGACGCAGCCTATTTGCTTGGTCTGGGCCGGAAAATGGAGGCGGCAGTGGTCATCACGGGCAAAGATGCGGTAAAGTTGGCCGGATTGCCAGGGACGGATAGCTTCCAGGTCCTGGGGATCGCCAGCTCCTTGGTTGATCCTGCGCCGCTGCATGGTGCCTTGCTCGGACTTCTCGGCGTTTGAGCGGGGTTCACCACTCCTGGCGGCGGGTGGAAAATCGAGGTATGCTTCTTCACCACCGTGCCTAATCACGCCATCACTCCGACGCCGAATCCCGGTCCTGGTGCCCTCGCCGGCCACCTGCGCCGATTGCGCCATGATCTGCGGACACCGATCACCGGAATCCTTGGCTATGCCGAACTGATCCACGAGGAATGTCCCCTCGAGCTCCGTCGGGAACTTGGGGGGGTGGTGGATCGCCTGGTGAATGCGGCACGCCACCTGGCGGCGGCGGTGGATGAAGGTTGCATGGTGGTGGAGGCCCGGGCGGATGCCCACGCCCTTCCCCCGCCGATAGTCGTCCGCCTGGTCGGAAGGGTGCTTGCCCCCCATCTGGCGCTGGTCATGCAGGAGGCGGAATCCCTGTCGACCCGTCTCGAATCCCGGCACCCGGGGATCCAGGAGGATCTTGGCCGGGTGTTGGCCGAGTCCCGGATCCTCAACGGCATGATCCTGGTGCAGGATCCCTCGCCGGTGGTATCGGAGGACAGTTTCGCGACCCAAGTCCTGCGGGAATCCGCCCCCAGCCACGACTTGCCAGGGACCATCCTGGTGGTCGACGATAGTCCGGCGGGTCAGGACATGCTGGGGCGTCGTCTGGGCCGGGCCGGGCACCGGGTGGTGGTGGTGGAACGGGCCAAGGCGGCCCTCGCCCGATTGCGGGAAGGGGGGATCGATCTGGTTCTCAGCGATGTATTGCTGCCCGGCGAAACCGGCTTGGACCTATGCCGCTGGATCCGCAGCGATGCCCAATTCACGGCCATCCCGGTCATCCTGGTGACCGCGCTCCACGAGCGGGCGGATCGTCTGGCCGGGATCGAGGCCGGAGCCAACGACTTTCTAAGCAAACCCATCGATGGCCCGGATCTGCAATTGCGGGTGCGCAATGCCCTTCGTGGGAAACGCCACAACGATGAGATTCTGGCCGCGAACCAGCGGCAGCAGGAATTGGAGACGATGCGTGATCATCTGACCCACCTGATCGTCCATGACCTCCGCCAGCCCCTGGCGGGACTGTGCGGCTACCTGGAACTCTTCCTGGCCCGGTCGGAGGATGGGGTGGATCCCAAGTTGCGGGAATTGGTCAGTCGGGCAGAGCGCCAGGGTCAGCAATTGGCCCGGTTGGTGAATCAGGTCCTGGATGTGGCCAAGATCGAGGCTGGTCGGCTGACCCTGGAACCAACCAGGGCCGATCTGGTGGATACTGCGAGCCAGGCGGTTGCCACCCTGGGGCCAGGAGAACTCAGCCCCGTGGTCCTGGACACACCGGGGCCCTTGCCCTGGTTGTGTGATCACGCCCTGGTGGGCAGGGTCATCATCAATCTTGTCGGCAATGCCCTGCGCTTCACCCCTCCGGGAAAACGGATCCATGTCCGCATTCTGGCGGGTGAGGAAGCGCGGATCGAGGTGAGGGATGAAGGACCGGGCATTGATCCGGCCTACCATCAGCGGATCTTCGAAAAGTTTGGTCAGGTGGTGGCCCGACGGCAGCAGCAGGGGGTCACCAGCGGACTGGGGTTGTTTTTCTGCAAGCTGGCGGTGGAACTCCACGGAGGCCGGATCGGGGTGGACAGCATCCTGGGCCGGGGTTCCCGGTTCTGGTTCACCTTGCCCCCCCGCCCTCCGGGGACCACTTCCTGGAAGGCTGGGCCGGCTTCCAGATGATGCAGCGGCCGACCCAGGTCGCCGGTGGCGCATCCGTACCGGTGGGGCATGGTGCCAGCATGTCTCCCCCCCCCACCGCCGCCGGACCGGCAACCCTGCCGGTGCCCCGCATCAAGCCAGATGTCCATCGACCGACGGTGGAGGATCCAGGGTGGAAGGTCATTCTGCATAATGACGATGTGACACCATTCGAGGTGGTGGTCTATGCCCTGCAGCGGGCCGCTGGGGTCAGTCTGGAAGTGGCGGAGATGATCGCCCACGAGGCCCACACCCAGGAATTCGCGGTGGTGAAGCGGGGCCTGACCGAGGAGGACGCCAACATCATCTGTGGCGGCCTGCGCCGCTGGTCCCGAATCGAAGGCGTCTGCCCCGGGGTTAACTGTGAGGCGCTGCGGGACGACGGCTAGGCGCCCTAGGCTGCCACCCACCACGTGGTGGCGTGATCACTGGGCGGGCGCTGTTCCCGCGGGATCCCGGTCATGTGGAGGTGCAGCGTCATCCCCACCGGTGCGCCAGGATCTACCGACGAGTTCGACGTGCTGTCTATTCTCAATGGACCCGCAGGGCGGGCACCGGCCAGACTTTCCGGAAGCCAAAGTTTTGGCCAGCGGCGTACAATTCAGGCAGAATGACAAGGTTATTTCGGGCAATAATAAATTTGCAAACTCTG
>CANIXE010000006.1 GCA_947470885.1 Planctomycetota bacterium | reverse complement strand
CCAGCCTGGCGATCGCTGATCGCCCCCACCAACAGGGGGACGACGACGTCATCCTGGCCGAGATTCTTATTGGTCAGCGTTTTCAGGGCCGCCTTTTTGGCCTGGGCGTCATCGCCGGCCAAGGCGGCCTGGAGCGTCTGGATGGCTTTGGTGGCATCCTCGGCGGCGTATCCCACTGCTCCAAGGACAAGAAGTAAGGCGAGGGGCAGGCGCTGGACGGACATGTTGGACCTCAAGGGAGGGGAACGGGAAGGGGGCTGAGGATGGCGTTGGCCACGGCCTGGGCCTGGCCTGACCCACTGAGGAGTCCCACCAGGGTCAGGCCCAGGGCCATCGCCGTGCCGGCGGATTGGCTGGTCACCAGGGATCCGTCCTGGATCACCGGGGCGTCGATCCAGATGGCGCCGTGGGCTTCCAAGTCGCTGCGGACCCCGGGGAAGCTGGTCAGCTTGCGCCCCCGGGCCAGGTTGCGGGGGATCAGGGCGATGGGGCAGGCGCAGATCACCGCCAGCAAGCGGTGGTTGGCAAGCTGTCGTTCCGTCAGTTCTTGGACCCGGGCATCGTCCCGGCAGGCGGTGGCCGAACCCATCCCGCCGGGCAGGTAGATCAGATCCCACTCCTGGGGCGCCAGACGGTCCAGGGTGGTGTGGGCGGCCAGGGGCAGGCCCCGGCTGCCCCGGACCAGGGGGATATCGGTCAAGGCGGCGATGGTGACCCGGTGCCCGGCCCGGACCAGCAGGTCGGGGATGGTGATGAATTCAATCTCCTCGGCCCCGGGGGCGAGGAGGGTGAGCACATTCCGGGACGGGGCGCTGGTCATGGGGCGTCAATCCGACTCATGGTTTGCCTCCGATGGGCACCGGTCAATGTCCCAGCCATGCTACGATACGCAAGGTTGGCGGTCTTGGTTTCGCTACTGGTTGTTCCAGCCGGTGGGGCAGAGGCGGCCACCGGCCCGGTGGAGGTCACGTTGCCTCCGGCGGTGGCCGCCCTCCTCGCTCACCGGCCGGCCACCGACAGCCTGCGGGGGACATTCACCCTGGAAACTCAGGACGTCAACGGTGGGGGGCGGCGTCATGGGGATTTCGCGATTGTTCGGGGCCAGGGGGGACAGCCCACCCGCTACCACTTCAAGATGGCCAAGCCGGATGGTAGTGATCTGGAGCGTCACTGTTCCGACGGTCAGCGGAGCTGGAAGGTGGCCCAGGCTGATCCGGGTTGGCCGATGGACGTCCAGGTTTTGGCCCCGGGCGCGGACGCCGATTTCCGTCGCGTGGCCGACTGCCTGCTGGTGGAGACCGTGGCCTTAATGAAGGATTTCTTGCCTGGAGTGGAGAACGTGGGCGAGCGTCCGGTGCTGATCCTGAAACCCCGGACCGAGGACCTCCAGCGGGATCTGGCGTCGATTCGCATTCACCTGTCGGCCCTCGGAGATCCCGAGGATTTGGCCATTGATGACGGCAAGGGGACGGTGATCACCGTCCGCTTCGCCGGGATCGTCCGTAATGGCCCCTTGGAACCGGCACTGTTCCGGGTGGAATAAACCTGGAAAACGCAGCAGGTGCGCACCGCGTTTCCAGACGCACCATTTGGGTGAAACAACCGTTGAGGCAAGGATTTGAAAAATACAGCAGGGATTCTGCAAATGGCCAACTCAACTGCGCTATTGAGGATAAAAAACCGGGGCTGGGCAATGCCCAACCCCGGTTTGACCAACCTGCCTGCAGCTGGCAGTCGGATTACTTCTTCTTCTCGTCCTTCTTGGCCGGGGCGGCGGCGGCAGCGGCGGCCGGGGCGGCAGCGGCCTTGGCGGTCGGAGCGGCATCGGTCGTGGCGGCGGCGTCGTCGGTCTTCTTCATGCCGCGGGGGATGACCACCGACAGCACCGGGAACTTGGGGTTGGTCAGCAGGGTCACGCCCTTGGGCAGGATCAGGGCCTTGGCGTAGACGGTTTCCTGGAGCTGGACCGCATCGAGGTTGACGAGGAGGCTGTCGGGGATGGCCAGGGCGGGGCACTTGACCTTCACCTTACGCAGGCGCTGTTCGACGATGCCGCCGACCTTGACGCCGGGGCAGTTGCGGGCGTCGACGGCGACGTTCACGTCGACCTTGATCTCGCTCTTCTCATCGACCTGGACGAGATCGATGTGCTCGATGTTGTCCTTGAGGACGTGGACCACGATATCACCCTTGAGGGCGGTGACGGTCTTGTCGCCGATGGTCAGGTGCAACAGGTGGACCACCTGGCTGCGGATCTGGACGGCGGTCTTGATGTCCACGGTGACGTGGACGCTGGGCTTGTTGGGCACGCTCAGGGTCACCGGCACGAGGCCGGCGGCGCGCTGGAGGCGGGTCGCGCTGCCACCGGTGGCGGTGCGGAGGGTGGCGGGGAAGGTCAGGATGTTGCTCATTCGGGTACTCACGGGTTCGTGGTGCATTCCCTTCGCTCGGGATTCTGTTCTGGCTGGCGCGGACGCGCCAAGGATCACCGGAACAGCGAGCTGATGGATTGATTGGTGTGGATGCGTTTGAGGGCTTCGGCCAGCAAGGGAGCCATGCTCAGGACCTTGATCGGCAGTTCGGCGAAGCGGCGCTTCAGAGGGATGGTGTCAGTGACCACCAGCTCATCCAGTTTCGAGGAGGATAGGCGATCGTAGGCATCGCCGCACAGCACGGCATGGGTCGCCATGGGGATCACCCGGGTGGCGCCGAAATCCCGGGCGGTGCGGATCGCGTTGCACATGCTGCCGGCGGTGGTGATCATGTCATCGACGATGATGGTCGGCCGGGGGCCGATCTCGCCGATGACGTTGGCCACCTCGGTCTTGCTGTCCCCCAGGCGCCGCTTGTCGATGATGGCCAGGCGGGCGCCGATCTGCTTGGCGATCTTGTCCGCCAGCTTGATCGATCCCGTGTCCGGGCTGACCACCACGGGGTCCTCCAGGTTCAGGGTCTTGAGGTACTGGATCTGCACCGGCAAGGAGGTCAGGTGATCCACCGGCAGGTCGAAAAAGCCCTGGAGCTGCTGGGCGTGCAGATCGACGGCCAGGACCCGGTTGAAGCCGGCGGCAGTAATCAGGTTGGCCACCAGCTTGGCGGTGATGGGCACCCGGCCGGCATGCTTGCGGTCCTGGCGGGCGTAGCCGAAATACGGGATCACCGCGGTGATTCGCGCCGCACTGGCCCGGCGCAGGGCGTCGCAGATCGTCAGCAGCTCCATCAGGTGGTCATTGCTGGTGGTGGGCTGGACCACAAAGACGTCGCCACCCCGCACATCATCGTGGATTTCGACCTTCACTTCGCCATCAGGGAAGCGGCCGCAATGCATCTCGCCCAGGGGCATGCCCAACTGATGGGCGATGGCTTCGGCGAGGGGGCGATTGGCGTTTCCGGAGAAGATGCGCATGGTCAGACCCTGGAGGGTCGAGCACGGTAGGGCGCTTCCTTCCAGTTCAAGTCAGGGCGGTTTTCGAACGTCCGGTCGTCCGGACGACCGGACAGAAAGAAATCAGGCCACGGCGTCCCGGGGATGTCCCATGTATCCAGAGCGACCGGCTTTAAGTCGGGTTAGGATCTCGCCGGCGACGGCGTCGATGGGGACCAGTTTGTCCGCCAGGTTGGCCCGGGCGACGGCCCCGGGCATGCCCCAGACCACCGAGCTGGCCTCATCCTGGGCGAACACCTGACCTCCCGCCTGACGGATCGCCGCGCAGCCCGTCTTCCCGTCCTCTCCCATGCCGGTGAGGATCACGCCGAGGACGTTCCCCCCCATGAATCCGGCCACCGAGCGGAACAGCTGGTCCACCGCGGGGCGGCAGCCATGTTCCGGGGGAGCATCGTTCTGTTCCAGGACCAGCACCTGATTGCGCTTGGCGATGGTGAGGTGCTGACCGCCCTTGGCGATCCATACCTGGTTCGGGGCGAGGATGGCCCCGGCGAAACTTTCTGCGACCTTCACCACGCTGCGTCCGGCCAGGCGTTCGGCCAACTGCTTGGTGAATACCGGGGGCATGTGCTGGACAAGGACGATCGGCACCGGCACGTCCACGGGGAGTCGGGGGATCAGTTTGGCCAGGGCCGCCGGCCCGCCGGTGGATACCCCGATCACCACCAGGTCGATGCGGTTGGCGAAGGCCCCGGCGAAGAGGCGGGGCTTGGGTGGTGGCTGGGGCGGGGTAGTGGCCTGGCGGACGCCGCTTGAGCCGTGGCGCCCGGTCAGAGCCCGGATCTTGCCCACCAGTTCCCGGACCATCATCGTCGGGTCCGACCCGGCCTGGGGTTTGGCCACGGCATCGCTGGCGCCCCGCTCCAGGGCCTCAATGGTGGTGGCGGCCCCGGCGCTGGTCAGGGACGAAACCATGATCACCGGCAACTTGGGATAGACCCGGCGCAATTCCAACAGGGTTTGCAGCCCGTCCATGCCGGGCATTTCCACGTCCAGAGTGATCACATCCGGTTTCAGCACGGGAATCCGGCTGAGGGCGAGCCGGCCATCTCCGGCGGTACCGGCGATGGCGAATCCCGATTCGCTACCCAGGGCGTCACTCAGGAAACGGCGGATCAGGGCTGAATCATCGACGATCAGGATGCGGACGGGGGGTGGACCGACGGGGGTGGTCGCATCGGGATTGCCAGCGTTGGGAGTCATGCCGCGGTAACCTTGCTCAAGGCGGCAGCGGCAACATCCAGGAGGAGGATCAGGCCCCGTTCCTGCTTGAACACCCCGGAACACAGATCGTGGAGGGGTTGGGGGACGGTGTCTGGGGTGGCCTCGAAGGCCCGGGCATCGGGGCTGATGACATCGCCCACGGCATCCGCCACCAGGGCCAAGGTCTGGTCGCCATGATGGGTTACCAGGTTGAGGGGCACCCGACCATCTGCCGGAGGGGCAGGGGGGAGCCGGAGCAGGATTCGCAGGTCGATGGTGAGGATGACCTGGCCCCGCAGGCTCATCAGGCCACGGATCGCCGGATGGGCCTTGGGTACCCGGGTGTAGATGCCGTAGCGCACCACCTCCCGGACCGAGGCGACATCAATGCCGAAATGGTGGTTGCCGACGGTGAAGGTGCAGAGCTGGGACGGGATCACGGGCAGGGTCATGGCCGGGCTCCGGCGGTCAGCTCCGGCCAGGCCATGACCAGGAGGGTATCAAGGTCCAGGATCTCGGTGATCTTCCCATTGAGGACGGCGGTGGCCGAGATGCCCCGCCGGCTGGGCGGTTTGCGCTCCGCCGGGTCCAGGTCGATGGTGTCGAGGATCTCCCCCACGGCCAGACCGATGATCGTGCCATCGGGTCCGGGACGCTGGTGGACGATCACCGACAGCCTGCCCGGGGCCACGCCGGCTTCGGGATTGCGCAACTCGGTGCGGCGCTCCGGCAGGTGGCGGAACACCCGGACGAGGGGAAGGACATCTTCCCGGTACTGGATGGCCTCTTGGCCGCCCACGAGTTCGATACTGGATTCGGCCAGCTCTTCGATGCGTAGGACCTGATCCAAGGGAATGGCCATCCGTCCGTCATCCGGGCTGCGGAACAGCAGCAGGGGGATGGTTTGGCGGGTGCTGCGGGCGATCCGCCGGGTGGCAGCGGCCCGGGCAGCGTTGTCCAGGGCGGCTCCCGCCCGGCCCAGGCCACCGACGTCCAGGATCAGGGCCACCTGGCCATCCCCCATGATCGTCGCTCCAGCGTAAAGGCCGATGCCCTTGAGCTGGGGTGCCAGGGGTTTGACCACGACTTCTTGGCTATCCAGGACCTGGTCGACGACCACCGCGAAAGAGGTGCCCTCAATCCGTAGAACGGCCAGGGTCACCACCCCCTGGTTGTTGGCCGTCAGGTCGAGGATCCTGGCCAGTTCCACCAGGGGGACCAAGTGGTCCCGCAGGCGAAGGAACCGGGAATCACCGATCATTTCCAAGGTGGCCAGCTGTTCCGGCGTCTCCAAGCGGATTAGTTCCCGGAGGCTGATCTGGGGAATGGCGAAGCGTTCACCGCCGCACAGGACCACCAGGGCGGGGATAATCGCCAGGGTCAGGGGGATGGAGATGGTGACGGTGGTCCCAGCACCCAGACGGCTGCTGAGGGCCACCCGACCACCGATCCGTTCGATGCTGGTCTTCACCACGTCCATGCCCACGCCCCGGCCGCTGATACTGGATACGGTAGCCGCGGTGCTGAATCCGGGCAGGAAGACCAGTTCGATCTTTTCCTGGTCGGTCATCTTGGCGAGATGGGGAGCGTCGATCAGGCCCTTTTCCAGGACTTTGGCCCCGATTTTTCCGGGATCGATCCCTCGACCATCGTCGCTGAACGTCATTACCACTTGGCCACCTTCATGGCCGGCGGTCAGCCGGATTACGCCTTCCTCCGGTTTGTTGGCGGTGCGGCGCTCGGCTGGGCTTTCCAGGCCATGATCCAGGCTATTGCGGATGATGTGGGTCAGGGGGTCCTTCATCGCTTCGAGGACCGAGCGATCCAGTTCGGTGCCGGCGCCCTGCATGTCCACCCGGGCCTGCTTGCCCACCTGGCGGGAAATGTCCCGGACCACCCGGGGGATCTTGTTCCACACCGTACTCACCGGCTGCATGCGGGTCTTCATCACCTGTTCCTGGAGCTCAGAGGTCAGGCCGTTCAGGCGCTGGACCATGATCCCCAGGTTGGTGTCCCCCACGGAACCATGGACGATGATCTGGTTGCGGGTGAGGACGAGTTCCCCCACCAGGTCCATCAACCGGTCAAGGAGGTGGACATCGACCCGGATCGAGGTGTCGATCGGACCTTCGTTCGAGGGCGCACGGGTGCGGTCGGAACCTGGATTACGTTCGCCGACCTTGCTGGCCAAAGCGGTGCTGCCGGGGGGGGCAAAAGTGGTCTGGGGCTCTTGGTCGATGGCAGAAGGTGCCTGGGGGATCGACGAAGTCTGGGCATTGGCGGCGGCGATGAGGGCTTGGAGTTCCAGATCGTCATCCAGGTTGCCGGTTGGTTTTGCCAGGGGTGACGGCCTCATGGCCGGTTCGGCAGTGGCTTTGGCGGTGCCCTGATGTGGGGCAGCGCCGCCATTTTCAGTCAGTCGGTCGAGGGTGCTGACCAGCACGGAATAATCGGTGTCGCCTTCGCCGCCGGTGCCTTCGAGCTGTCCGAATAATTCCCGCAGGGAGTCCACGGTCGACAGCAGGATGTTGGCGATTTCCGGGGTCACCGGAAATACGCCATCCCGCAGTTTCGACAGTAGATTCTCGCCGGCATGGGCCACCGTCTGCACCTGGGTGAGGCCCAAAAAGCCGCTGTTACCCTTGATGGTGTGGATCAACCGGAATATGGAGCCGAGAGGCCCCCTATCGGTGGGATTCTGTTCGAGGGCGAGGAATTCCTGGTCTAATTTGTCGAGGCCCTCCCGGGACTCGACGAGGAATTCCTTGAGCAGGTCGTCGTCTGGCATGACCGAGTCTACCCTCAGATCCCTGCCCAGCGCAAGCCCGGTCTTGCGGGGTTGGTCCGGCGGATCCGGACCCATGCTTCCTTCCATGTTCATCGCCGCCCAGGATCCCCGTTTGACGTTTGCCTCGCCTTTTGTGAGCGGTGGGACCGAGAGTTGCCGCCTTGAACGCTTTCCCAAGGCCGCAGCCGAAGTGTTGGCTGGGCAGATTGGGCCCCTGGCAAATCTGCGTTCATCCGCGGGCTGTGCCATCCATTTGGGGACGGACAGTCCCTGGTTGGAGATCCATCTCGCCCGTCTGCGCCATCATCAACTCGTGCCCCAGGGCATCGCCCTGGAGGTGGACCATCCCCAGGGTCCCCTGGTCACGGAATCCCCGGATCTCCGTGAACGGGAAGGGGATGTGGTGGTCCGCCTGGCCACCGGCCTGGCCCCGGGGGAGCTCCGCCGCTGCGCTGTCCACCTGCCCACCATCAGTACCGTCGCCCTCGCCGGCATCCGGGTGGCGGCGGGCGCCACGGTGGCGTCCGTGCCCCTGCCGGCCCCCCGCTGGCTGGCGATCGGCGACAGCTTGACCCAAGGTTTCAGCGTCCAAAGCCCTCTGGCCACCTGGGTTGCCCGCCTGGAGCGCCGCCTGGGCCTGCCGGCCTGGAACCTGGGCGTTGGTGGCATCCGCATCGAACCCGGAGCCTTCACTTGGGCCCTGGACCACCAGCGTTGGGATCTGGTGACCATCGCCCTGGGCAGCAACCATGGCTGGCGCCAGTCCGAGGCCGACGCGGCCCCGGATTTGGCGGCCCGATTGGCGGAACACGCCCTGGCGGGGGGCCATGGTCGAGTGGTGTGGATCCTGCCCCCGTGGAAACCCATGGAGGACGGCAAAGGTCCCAGCGAATTCTGCGGCATTCCCCTGGATCGGGATACCGGCGCCCGGGTGGGCCGGGTGCGCCAGGCCCTGGCGGAACGCCTGGCGACCTACGCCCCCCGGCTGGAACTGGTGGGGGATCTGCTGCCCCACGACCATCGCTATTACCCGGATGGGCTGCATCCATTCGCCCTGGGCTTTGCGAAATACGCGGATGCCCTGGCCAAATATCTGGGCGGCTGAGGCACTGCTTTCAGGGACTCCCTGACTGGATTTTTTAGGGGAATCCCACGGGGATCCCGCCGTCGTTACCCGGGTACCGTTCAAGGTTGAGCAGGGGATAAAAACATCCCGTTGACGACAGTGAATTGCTGGGTAATGATAACAAACATGAAAATCATTATCAATAACATCCGCCCCACCCTGCTCGTCCTCGCCGCCATTACCGCGGCCCCGGCCGCCGAGCGCCATTTCGCCTATGCCCAGGAATCGGCGGGGCTCGCCCCCGGGAGTGCCGAGGTGGAACTTCAGGCCACCCGGAAGGAGGGCCGAAAGGACCACTGGGTCCGCCAGGAATCCCGGCTGGAGGTGGAATTCGGCCTGGCCGAGGGTTTGATGGGCGCGCTGTACCTGAACCACCAGCAGGTCACCAAGGCGGTGGATGGCACCACCGACGACCTGACGTCCAGCACCGTCCAGGGGATCAGCGGCGAATTGAAGTACCAGTTCTCGGATCCGGTGGCGGATCCCCTGGGTTCCGCGGCCTATGTCGAGGTCACCGGCGAGACCGATGCCGTGGAGTACGAGTTCAAGGCGATCCTGGACAAGCAGGTGGGTCCGGTGCTGTTTGCCGCGAATGCCATCTACGAGATCGAATTGGCCCAGGAAACCGCAGCGGAAAAGGTCCGGGAAGTGAAGTACGGGGGAATCCTCAGTGCGGTCCATACGGTCGGCCCCCGGACCCGGGTGGGCCTGGAAACGGACTGGCGCAATGTCCGCACCGACGAAGGCATCGACAGTGCGATCTTCGGCGGCCCGGTGATTCATTACCAGGGGGGCAAGTATTGGCTGACCGCCGCCGTGCTGCCCCAGCTCGCCGGCCTGCGCCATCACGACGATGCAGAATCAGGGCGCAATCTCAGCGAATTCCACCGCTGGGAGGCCCGGGTGCTGCTCGGGGTGGATTTCTGAGTCCCCGGGCCTGGATCATGGGCGCGCTGCTGGTGACGGCGGCTGGCTGCACCGGAGCCATCCCCCGGGTGGATGCCCAGGTGGTGGCCACCGCCCGGGGGCGCGGTTATGCCGGCGATCCCGGGCGTCTGGAATCCGGCCGGGACTTGTACGTCCGGCGCTGCGGCTCCTGCCATAGCCTGCATGCTCCGGCGGAACAGGATCCGGCGGGCTGGACCAAGGTCCTGGTGGTGATGGGTCGGAAGGCTCGCTTGGACGCAGACCAGTCAGCCCTGGTCCTGGACTACCTCCAGGCCACCGCCCGCTGACCTGCTTCCCTTGGGGAGCACCGGACCATCCTCGCCGCCCATGATCCACCGTAATCTGACCCCGGACCTCCGCATCAGCGTCATCGGCCTTGGTGCCTTCGCCATCGGCGGCTGGATGTGGGGACCCCAGGACGATGCGGACAGCCGGGCAGCGATCCGGGCGGCCCTGGAAGCCGGGGTCAACTGGCTGGATACCGCCCCGATCTATGGCGATGGTTTGGCCAACCGGGTGATCGGCAGTGTCCTCAAGGAATTGCCCGCCGAATCCCGGCCTCTGATTTTCACCAAGTTCGGCCACCACCTGATCGATGGGAAGCGGATCAGCGATGGCAGCCAAGCCCGGGTGATCGCCGACTGTGAGGCGAACTTGAAGGATCTGGGGGTTGAGCGTCTGGATCTGTTCCAGCTCCACTGGCCCACGCCCCAGCCCGTCGCAGAAACCGCTGCCGCCTGTGCGGACCTGCTGAAGGCCGGGAAAATCAGGGCCGTGGGCGTCAGCAATTTCAGCACGGAACAGCTGGCGGAATGGCAGGCCACCGGCCTGCCCCTCCATGCTCTGCAATGTCCGTATTCCATCCTGAAACCCCAGACCGCCGCGTCCCAGATCCCTTGGTGCGCGGAACACGGCGTTGGTGTCCTGGCCTATTCCCCCCTGAATCGGGGGATGCTCACCGGCACCTGGACCCCGGACAAGACCTTCCCCCCCGGCGATCACCGGGGCGAGCGGGCGGAATACACCGGCGCGGGCCTGGCCAAGACTCTGGTGGCCATTGAGGAATTGAAGGCCATCGCCGCCGAGGACGACCTCACCGTGGCCCAGTTGGCGATCGGTTACCTGCTCTGCACCGAAGGGGTCACCGGGGTCATTGTCGGCGCCCGGAATGCCGCCCAGGCCGCAGCCTTGGTGGATTTGGGGATGCCCATCAAGGCCAAACAGATGGACGCCGTGGATAGGGTGCTGGGGCAATTGAGCCAAGTTTGAACCGTCGGCAAATAGGGAATGGGAGATTGGGTGTTGACGCCCAAATTGTTTATGGGGTAGACTGGTCCGAACCCCTAAGTGAGGATTTCCATGTCGTTCCCTAAACTAATGGTCCCGGCCCTCATCGCCGTGGCGACGAGTGCTGCCAGCGCCGCCGATAATAACTTGCAAGTTCATGGATTCGCGAGCCAGGGCTATCTGGCGACCACCGACAATAATCTGTACGGCCGGACCGCCGGCGGTGGCACCTTCGAATTCAACGAGTTGGCGGTGAATGTCACTGCGACCCCGGTGGAGCGAGTCCGCATCGGCGTCCAGATCCTCGCCTACGACTTGGGCAAATACGGGAATGACAAGCCCCAGATCGACTGGGCTTTTGGTGAATATCAGGTACCCACCGGCAATGCTGATTGGGACCTCAGTCTGGTGGCGGGCCGGTTCAAGACCGGGAATGCCCTGTACAATGACTACCGGGACCTGGACATGACCAGGACCTCGGTGTTCCTGCCCAGTGCCGTCTACTCGGCCACGTTGAGGGACGTCTACCTCGCGGCCAATGGTGGCCAGGTCAACACCACCATCCGCACCAACGGACTCGGTTCCTTCGACCTCTCTGGGTATGTCGGCACCCAGAACATCGACAGCAACGAAGGGCCGATCAGCGATTTGTTCAAAAACCTGGGCATCAACAAGATTAACAGCATCAGCGGTCGGCGGGCAGATGGCGGGTATTTGAACTGGAACCCTCCGGTGGATGGCCTGCGGGTGAAAGGATCTCTGCTCCATGCCTCGAATCTGTTGATGGAAGGAGAGAACAGTTACATCACCGGCCAGGTTGTGCCGTTCCCCGGATCGCCGGTAGTTGGCAAAAGCGTCACTCTGCCGGTACGGGTCAACATGACCAATTACCAAGCCTTCACGGCTGGGGCCGAATACCAGAGGGGCAACTGGACCCTGGCGAGCGAGTATTCGAACACTTATTATCGGGGCGAAGTCGAAGCGGCGGCGCCATCGGCCGCCAATCCATTTGTGGTGAATACAACCCAGAGCGTGATCTACGCGCGGGAACTCGGTTGGTACGGTTCGGTGAACTATCAACTGGCCGACCTGCCCGCTCCTTTCAACCGTATGCAGCTCTTCGCGGCGGCAAACTGGTTGCATGACGAAGAGGATCATGACGAACTCACAGGATACCATCGCGGTCTGGTGGCTGCAGTCCGCTATGACATCGCCGAGCACTTCCTGGTGAAAGTCGAATACCAGCGGAACAGGGGTCTGATGCTGGTGCAGTCACATGATAATCCCAATGGCATGGAGGAATACTGGAATCAGTTCGCCCTCAAAACCACCTACGACTTCTGAGCGGGAGAACCTCCATGAAATGCCCCATGATCCGACTGACCCTGCTTTCCCTGTTCGCCGTCGCAGGCACTCTACAGGCCGAGGACGCCATCGTTCTCAATCCCGCGTCCACCGTCCCAGCGATCTCCGAAGATCAATTTAAGGACCTATTCCTCGGGAAGCGCCTGGCCTGGGACGATGGTTCCAAGGTGGTCGTCGTTCTCGTGAAGGATGGCCCTGCCAATGACATCCTGATGAAACGCCTGGGGAAGACCCCCCAGCAGTTCCAGACCGGCTGGAAGAAGTTGGTATTCACCGGCAAGGGGGCCATGCCCGAACAAGTGGATAGCGAGGACGCCCTGGTCGCCTTCGTCGCCAAGACCCCCGGGGCCATCGGCTTCGTCGATAAGGCCAAAGCGAAAGATCCGGTCAAGGCCATTGCCGCTCCCTGATTGATGAAGGCCTGAATCATGAGGCTTGCTGTACGCATCTGGTCTGGCATCGCGGTGATCCTGGTGGCCTATATCGCCACCGTCGGGATTGGCGCGGTGTTCGCCCAGCGGACCAATCATCGGCTCGCCCAGGCCCGGGAGCAGGCATTTCCCGCCACTCTCGCCGCCAGCGAATCCATTGCGTTGTTCCAGCGTCAGCGAGCTGCCTACCAGGCGGCGGTGGAGACCGGCGAGCCGGACACCATCAAGACCGCCGAGGAGCCCGCCCACCAGGTCTTGGTCAACCAGCGGTTGATCGCCGGAGGCGACTGGCTGGGACAGGCCCGGAAGGACCAGGTCCAAGCATTGCTTGGGGAATTGCAGGCCGTCAATGAATTGGCTCCGGCGATTTACACCCGCTTGGCCAAAAACGAGAAATCCCCCGAGCTCCAAGCGAAGACGGCGGATCTGAACAAGCGGTTCGATGCGGCGGGTGAAGCCCTGAAATCCCTGGCTCAGGGCATCAAAGAGGACGCGGCAGCACTGCTGTCCGCCGTGGCGGATTCTTCCCTGCGCCAGCGGGGGATGTCCATCGGCATGCTGGTGATCGCGGTGATCGTTTCGGTGGTGATTGTCTCCCAGATCATCCTTCGCAGCGTCATCCGGCCCCTCCGGGTACTCAACGACGCCCTCCGGGACATCGCCGAGGGCAAGGGCGATTTGACCACCCGGCTGCCGGTGCAGATGGATCGCCAAGGTCGGCCGGCGGATGATGAGCTCACGGCCCTGGCAGTCTCCTTCAACAGCTTCCAGGCCAATCTCCAGCGGATCATTCAGGCGGTGGCGGAATCCACCGGCCGGGTCGCGGGCGCTTCGGTGGAAGTGGATGCAATGGCCAAGCAGGTCTCGGCGGATACCGGCTCCTCCCTCCGGGATGCCCGGACCACCACCACCACGGCCAATGCTGTGGCGATGGACATGCAGCAGATCACCGTGGCGGTCCAGGAGATGGCCTCGTCGATCCGGGAAATTTCGGTCAATGCCCAGCAGGCGGCCAGGATTTCCAGTGAAGCGGTGACGGCGGCCAATGGCGCCAATGCGACCATGGCCCGGCTGGCCGTGAGCAGCAAGGATGTCGGTGAGGTGGTCAAACTGATCAATCGGATCGCCACCCAAACCCATCTCTTGGCCCTTAATGCCAACATCGAGGCTGCCGCCGCTGGCGAGGCTGGGCGCGGCTTCGTGGTGGTCGCCAATGAGGTGAAGGAACTGGCCAACCGTACTGCCACCGCCATCACCACCATCCAGCACCGGATCAGCGCCATCCAAGCGGACGCCAGCAGCGCCGCAGGCGACCTGGGCCGGATCGGTACCCTGATCTCCGACATCGATGCCACCAGCACCTCCATCGCCGGGGCGGTGGAACAACAGACCGCCACCACCCAGGCCATGGGCGTCACCGTGGATACCACCGCCCAGCATACCGAGGCGATCAAGGTCAGCATCCAGGCCGTGACCACCACTGCCGAAGGCACTGCCGTGGTCGCCGGGCGCACCGAGGCTTCCGCCCGGGAATTATCCGCCGCCGCCGCGGAATTGGGACGGCTGGTGGGGGCCTTCAAGTACTAAAGCAGAGGGCTTAGGACATGCTCCGGAGATCCCAGGTGCGCAGGGATTGGATGTAGCTTGCCCGTTCAAAATTAGTGGGATCCACGGCGCTGTTTTCCGCCAACCGACCCCGCAATTCAGCGATGCTGGTGTAGTGGTGTTCGGCCATCCAGGCGGATAAACCGGCGAGGAGGGTGGTTGCGTGGGCTGGTCCATGGCGGAGCAGGCTTGCGGTGGCCTGGACCGTGGTCGCTCCGGCGGCCAGGGCCTTGATCAGGTCGTTCGAGGTATGGATGCCCCCCGACAGGGAGATGTCCGCAGCCACCCGTCGGGACAGGATCGCCGTCCAGCGCAGGGGGTGCAACAGGTCTTCACTATTGGACAGCCGGAGGGTGGGGACGACTTGGAGGGCCTCCATGTCCAGATCCGACTGGTAAAAGCGGTTGAACAGAACCAGGCCGTTGGCTCCGGCGTCGGTCAACCGGCGGCAGAATGCCGGCAGACCCGTGAAATACGGGCCAAGCTTCACCGCCAAGGGGATGGAAATCGCCGCCCGGACGTCGGCCACCAAGCGCACCAGATCGGATTCGATGGTCTGGGAATCCAGGTCCAGGTGGGCATTCAGGTAGTACAGGTTCAATTCCAGGGCCGCTGCCCCGGTGTCCTGCAATAATCGGGCGTAACGCACCCAACCGCCGGCATGGCGACCGTTCAAGCTGGCGATCACCGGAATCTTCAGGGCCTGGACCAGCCGTCGGACTTGGGCCAGGTGGGCGTCCGGACTGGGCCAGGATGGTTCCGCGTCGATTGGTGCAGTTGAGCCATCAGCGCCCTGATCCGCCTGGAGGATGGCTTCTTCAAACAAGCTGTGGACGACCACCGCCCCCAGACCGGTCCGCGCCAGGGCCAAGACTGGCTCCAGGTGGCGGGTCAGTGGTGAGCTTCCCAACAACAGCGGGCTGGAAAGATTCAGGCCCAAGTAGGTAATGGAGGTGGACAAAAGCGCTATCACTCAGGGGAATGTAGGGATACGGGAGGTCCTCAACATGGTCCATAGGGCAAGGCCTGACCAGTGGGGAACCTTTGACATGACCTCCCATGTTGGAAATCACATCCTCCAAGACAATAGAATAACGATAGTTTTCAAAAGGAACGATTTAGACCGAAGTTGTCAACCAAGGTGAATCATCCCAGGGCGAAAATTCACTCCCGATCGTTGTAGGCCTCTTCGCCGTGCTGGCTGAGATCCAGGCCCTCGGCTTCATCATCGGCGGTGATGCGGATGCCGACGAGTTTATCCGTCAGACACAGACAGGCGAGGGAGCCGGCCACCGCCAGGAGGATGGCCACGGCCACGCCCACCGCCTGGCCGGTGATCGCCCACTGGCTGCCGCCGGAGAGGGCTGCGTACAGGGTAGGATTGGCGTCCTTGATGCCCGGATGGAGGCTGGGCACCAGGAACAATCCGGTGGCCAGGGTTCCCATCATCCCGGCAACCCCGTGGACCCCGAACACATCCAGGCTGTCATCATAACCCAGGCGCATTTTCATCCACGCGCAGGCGGCAAAGCACAGGGCGCCGGCAACGGCTCCGATCGCCAGGGCCCCCAGGGGCGACACGAAACCACAGGCGGGGGTGATGGCCACCAGCCCGGCGACGGCGCCGGAGATCGCCCCGAGGACCGTGGGCTTGCCCCGGAGGCACCATTCAGCGGCGGGCCAGGTCAGGGTCGCGGCGGCAGCGGCCAGGTGGGTGTTGATGCAGGCCAGGGTCGCCAGACCGCCGGCGGTCAGGGCAGAGCCGGCATTGAAGCCAAACCACCCGACCCACAGCAGGGCTGCGCCCGTGAAGGCGAAAGCCAGGTTGTGGGGTGGCATTGGGATTTCCAGGTAGCGCCGGCGACGGCCCAGGTAGATCGCGCACACCAGGCCCGACACCCCCGAGGCGGTCTCCACCACGGTGCCGCCGGCGAAATCGAACACGGGGAAGCGGTTGCTGGTGACCGCCCAGTTCAGCGCCCCATCGGCGCTCCATACCAGGTGGGCCAGGGGAATGTAGACCACGAACAGCCACAGCAGACTGAACAGCAGTGAAGCGGAAAAACGCATCCGTTCCGCATAGGCACCGCAGATCACCGCCGGGGTGATGCAGGCGAACATCAGTTGGAAAAAACAGAACGCCCCGGCAGGGATGGTCGCGGCATAGGCGGCGTCCGGTCCGGGGACACCCCCGGAGGCGGTCCAGGCCACGCCTTCCAGGAACCACGGGATCTGGCTGCCATACAGCAGGCCGCCCCGGCCGAAGGCCAGGCCATAGCCGCACACCGCCCAGGCCACCGACACCACCGCGGTGATCGCCAGGGATTGCATCATCGTGCCCAGGACGTGCTGCCGGCGGACCAGGCCGCCATAGAACAGACTCAAGCCGGGAATGGTCATCGCCAGGACCAGCAGGGCGCCCAGAAGCACCCAAGCGGTATCCCCCGCATTGCTGATCGGGGTTTCCGCCGCGCCCAGGGGGCTGGAAGCGAGAGCGAGGAGGCAGAACAGGGCGGTGACCTGCTTTGGCACGGTAAATTTTCCGAGTCTGGAGTAGGTGAAGACTGTCATGGCGTGAGACAGTATCGGAAAAACCCTCGGCTTCCAGGATTTGCGGCAGATGCCCGGGGAGCAATAGTTTAAAAGGAAATCGGAGAAACGCGAAGAAATTACGGACAAAAATGACCTATAATATTTAGATCAAATTATAATCACTTTATCGAAAAGTTGGCAATTCGTCGAATGGGATTCACGGGGGTTTGGCGCCACCGAACCACCAGGCTCGGATCCCCGCCAGAACCCCCCGGGCGGCCCCGGGTTCCTGGCCCTGGCCCTGGCCCGAAGCGGCGACGACCAGTGCGAGCAGCAGGTGGAGGATGGTGGCGGGATTCGAACCGCCGTGGCGCCGGGCCCACCAGATCAGGAAGGCCGCCTTGCCCTGGCCCCGGCGCACTGGATCCGCCCGGTTGGTGCCCTCCCGACGGTGGATGGCCTCCAGGTCGCGGCAGAACCTGAACGGACGTTCCCGCCCCACCCGTTCCGCCACCCGCCGGCAGAAGTCCAGGTCCTCCCCCAGGGCATAGCCGGGTCGACGGGCATCAAAACCCACGGTCTGGGCGATATCCCGGCGGACAGCGAAACAGGCGCCGAACAGCGCTGAAGTGGGGGCGTCGATCCGGGCGCCAGTGAGCCGACGGGGATCGTGGAAACAGCCCAGGTGAACTAGGCGGTGGAGCCGGCGGACGGCCCGGGGCCGGACTTCCAGCACCGGACCCCAACCGGCGGCGTTGGGCCAGCGGCGGACGCATTCGGCCAGGGCTGCAGCAAAATCTGGGGCGACATCTGTATCGTCATCCAGGAAGACCACCACGTCGGCGGGGCTGTCTTTCAGGAGGACGTTCCGCGCCGCCGGCAGGCCGTTCAGGTCCGGCCGGTGGATCGCTCCGGGGTATGGATGGGTGCTCTGGTCGCAGACGCGGACCCCCGCCCCCGTGGTCCGGATCAGGGCCAGCGTCCGCGCCAGGGCGGCATGCCGGTGCTTCGTGGGGATCAGGAATTCACAGTGATCCGGCACGGGGTGGGCCGGGTTACTTGGCGGCGGCGGGTTCGGTCTTGGCGGGCTCGGTGATCTCGACGCTGAATCGCTCGCCTTGGTTGATCTGACGGAGGATCGTCAGTTCCTTGTCGTCGCTCATTTTGCCGAACACGGTGTAGCGGCCGTCCAGCTGGTGGATGTCGTTCAGGGCCAGGTAAAATTGGCTGCCGGCGGTGTTCAGGCCGGCATCCGCCATGGCCAGGGCGCCGGCGTTGTGGACCGGCTTTCCGGGGCCTGCTTCGCTGGGGATGGTATACCCCGGACCACCTGCACCCAGGCGGCCATCGGCGCCCTCCCGGGAATTGGGATCACCGCCTTGGACGACGAATCCCTTCACGACCCGGTGGAATTGCAGGTTGTCGTAAAATTTCGCCTGGGCCAGTTTGACGAAGTTGGCCACCGTGATCGGGGCTGCCACCGGATCCAGGGTGAGGTGCAGGTCACCGTGGCTGGTGTGGATCACCGCGCTGGTCCATTTCGTGGCGCCGGCGATCTCCGCCGGGGTCGGCGCGCCCAGAGCCGGCTCAGCGGCGACCGCGACGGCGAGGCCGGCGGCGAGGGCGAGGGTGGTGGAGGTGCGTATGACGGAGGAGAGGAAGGACATGGGCGGGAATGCTGGGGGCGCGGCCGGTGGCGGCAAGGCGCGGCTGGTGGTCAGCCAGGCGGCTTGGCGGCCCGGTGGAGGGTCGCCCCGCACACCAGGGCTGGCAGCCACCACAGCCAGGCGATCAGCAGCAAGGCGAGGCCAAGTTGCATCGCCCCGGCACCAAGACCGCCCCAACGCAGTAGTTGGCGGTGCTCCTGCCGGGCGGCGAGACGCTCGGTCAGGGAAGATCCCTCTGCCGCCAGGGCGGTGTCCAGGGCATCCCCTACGGCGATCCGAGCCCCGGCATAGGCGGCCACCGGAATACCAAAAGGCCCCAGGAATCCCGCCCCCAGGGCCAAGGCCGTCCAGCCCAGGCGTTCCGGCAGGGTCGCCAGGAGCAGGGCCCCGGCGGCATGGATCGAGGCCGCCACCGGAGGATCCACCACCGCCAGGCCGGCTTCCCGGCGCACCGTTGCCGCCAAGGTGTCGAGAAACAGGTTCATCAACAGTGGGGCCAGGGCGGCCCAGGCGGCCACCCCCGTGGCCATGCCCAGGCCCAGGGCCAGGCCCGCCCGGCCCAGCCAGGACCACCAGGGCAGGGAATTGTCCGGCCACAGCCACCACAACATCCCGGCCCCCAGGGCCAGGCCGGTGATCCCCAGCACAGCCATGCCCGCCAGGGGCCGCAGCCATAGGCCGGGTCGGCGAATCAGCCAAAGGAAGCCGAGAAAAGGCCAGATCAATGATGGCGAAGTGGGCATGGGAGCTACTCAGGTCACGAGTCGCAGGGCAGAAACAAGAAACCCCCGGTTTTCACCGGGGGTTTGGCGCACTCGCTTGGATTCGAACCAAGGACCTCTGCCTTCGGAGGGCAGCGCTCTATCCAGCTGAGCTACGAGTGCACAGGGGTGGGGACGTTATCCCACCTCGGGGATGTGCAAGTCTCTGTCCCCAGGTCTGGGCAGGGGACCTCAATGAAAATGTCCGGTCGTCCGGTCGTCTGGTTGTCCGGTCGTCATTGAAGCCAAATGTTCAGCGGGAATATCCGAAAGACTCACTGCTGGTGGACGACCGGACTGGCGCCGCAAAGAGTGCTCCGTCATGGACATCCAGTATTCCATTGCGGCGCCCTGAGGTTTGGGAACCGTTCAACCTTCCCCCGAATCCTCCTGGCTGATCGGCTGGGAGCTGCCGCCACCGACGGGCAGGAGGCCGCTGACATTGGTGCCGTGGGAGCTGTCGTGGACGCCGGCGATGGCCTGGGTGCTTTCTTCCGGGAAGAGGCGGGCCAGGTAGCGGGAGAGCTTTTCGTTGGTCGGGCCGTAGCCGCCATCGTACATGTAGTGTTCGAGGTCCTGGCCGAATTCCCGGGCGGTCTGGTACCGGTTCGCCGGGTTCACCTCCAGGGCCTTGAGCATGATCCCTTCGAGCTTTTCCGGGATGTGGGGATTCAGGCGCCGGGGCGGCTTGATGGAGTAATTGTCCATCTTGTCCACCAGGTCGTCGATGTCGTTGACGTTGTAGACCACGGTGTTGGTCAGCAGCTCGTACATCACCAGACCCAGGCTGAACACGTCGCTTTGCGCGGTGGTGCCCTGGAACTTGGCCTGTTCGGGGCTCATGTAGGGCAGCTTGCCCATGATGACCTCGCCCTCGTCCGGGGTGGCCATGACCACGGCCTTGGCGATGCCGAAGTCGGTGAGCTTCACCACGCCGCCGTAGGTGATGATCACATTCGACGGGGTCACGTCCCGGTGGACGATGTTCAGGGGCTTCCCGCCCATGCTCTTGGCTTCGTGGGCGTAGTGCAGGGCGCGGCAGACGCGGCTGATGACGAAGGCACCGATGTCGACGTTGGTGACTTTGTGGCGGTCTTTGTGGGCTTTGATGAAGTCGCTCAGGTTCTTGCCGTGGGCGTATTCCATCACGATGTAGTAGGTGCCCCGGGTCATGCCCAGCTGGTACACCTGGAGGACGTTTTCGTGGATCAAGTCGGCCACCAGTTTGGCCTCGCCGACGAACAGGTCGACGTTCTCCTTATTCTTCAGAAATTCCTTCTTGATGGTTTTGAGGGCGACCACCTTGCGGAAACCTTCAGCACCCAGCTGTTCCGCCAGATAGACGGATCCCATCCCTCCGGCGGCCAGCTTGCGGATGATCTGGTACGACGTGAGGTACTGGATTTCCTGCATGACGGCCCCGTTCGTTGGTCGGAAACTTGGACCCCGGGGGGGCGGAGTCAACGCAGGAACATTGTTTCAACTCGCCGTGTGCTCAATACTTCTGCTCCCGGCGGAGACGGTTGAAACGTTCGATGATCTCATTGCGGTTGGCCTGGAGGAGTTTGCGCGGACCCTGGCCCTGGCTGCAGATGCCGGCGACGGCGCTGGCCACCGCGCAGCCTCGCTTCACCGTGGCGAAGTCACCCTTGCCGGCGCCAGCGCACCAGGCCGCTAGGGCTCCGGGGAAGGCGGCGCTGACGCCGGCGGCGTCGATGGTCTCCAGGGGCAGGGCGGGGTAGGTGGTGATTTTGCCCCGGTAGGCGATCAGGCCCCCCAGGTGGCGGGCGGTCAGGACCACGCTCTTCGCCCCAGCGGCCTGGAGGGCCTTGGCTGCAGCCAAGGGATCCTTGGTGCGGGTGATCTCCTGGGCCTTGGTCACCGACAGCACCAGCAGATCAGCGGTATTGGCCACCACGCCCAGAAAGTTCGCATCCAGCAGGTCGCTGGGCCGGGGGGACACCACCACCGTCCGGGATTCGGCACCAGGCAGCGCGGCCACCACCCGGGCGGCCCGGAAGAACTCCTCCGGGGGCAGGCCGATCAGCAGGACCGCGCCCAGATCTTCGGCTTCGGTGGGTTCCAACTCGGGGAGAATCGGGCCGCCGGCGACGAAGCCCTGGGGCGTGCCCCGGGGGGTCGGGCCGTCCCAGGACACGCCGGACAGGTCGATGCCCTTCTGGGTCAACAGGCCTTGCAGGTAGGGCGTGAACTCGCTGCCGCCCCGGCACCACAACTGGGTGGTGGCGAGGGACGCCGCGGCGATGGCGGCATAGCCGCCCACGCCACCGATGGTGTTGGGCTGGTTGGCGATTTCATCCAAGGCGAGGGGGCCGGCGATGAGGAGGGTGCCCATGGGATGATCCAATGCGGGGAGGAGTGCGGTTGAAGGGCGCAGGTTGTGGTCGGCGGCGGCCCGAGGCAAACGGGGCTGACGCCAGGATTCAGGTCCCGGGGGGCCGGCGGTGCCGCCCGCCGGGGATGATCGCCGGCGGGGCCGGGGCGGCGGTGCGCTCCTGGAGCAGGTAGGCGATGGTGCAGCCTTCCTCCTTCTTGTAGCGCTCGAACACCGTCGGGAACCGGGTCGGGATGTCGAAACGGAAGCCGTTGGGCTTGTAGCAGTCCCGCCACAGGCCCGGGGTTGTGGTCAGGTTCGCCAGGACTTGGAAGGTGTAGTTGTGGGTGTCGCTGCCAAAGATCAGCCGGCCTCCGGGGGCGGTGATCCGGGCCAGTTCCAGGAGGGTCGACCGGGTCATCAGCCGACGCCGGCGCTGGCCGGGCTTGGGCCAGGGGTCTGGGAACAGCACATACACCCGGTGCATGCAGGCATCGGGCAGGCGACGGAGCAGGTCCACCGCATCACCGCCGAACACCCGGACATTGCTGGCGCCTTCCTTCAGGCATTTGTGGGCATTCTTGGTGACCCGCAGGGGATCATGTTCGACGCCGATGAAGTCTTCGGCGGGATGGCTCGCCGCCATCTGGCTGATGAATTCCCCGTGGCCGCAGCCGATCTCCAGGCGCAGGGGAGCGCTCCGTCCGAATAACACCGCGGGATCGATGGGGGCGTGCCCCGGCGGTCCCACCAGGCTCGCCTGACGCTCGTTCCTGACCCTGTAGATGCGCATGCCGGGGGCGACCATGGCGCGGCAGGGTGGTGGGATTGCCCTGCGGGCAATCCTGAATGCTTGAATGTTGGGATACGGACATCTGTCCGCCCCGAACTAGGATACCTGTAGTAGCCGACTGAAAAACGGGGATCCTCTCGGGTGTAACAACCCGGCGGCCACACGTCGCCAAATCCCACAAGAGGACCCCCATGATCATGTTGTCCGAAAACCGGGAGGCGCAACGCGACCTCCGACTGACCCTGAAAACCCAAGACCAAACCCTTATCCGCCAGGCGATGGAAGGTGCTGGCCTGACCAGCTGGGAAGCACAAGTGCTCCCTCGGGTGGTTGAGGAAATCTATTTCCAAGGTGG